>JAEWAA010000487.1 GCA_023391955.1 Bacillota bacterium
GCATATAGCTGCCGATATCAAATCCGGACGCCCTCCCGCCCAGCATACTCACCAGCTTATTGACCCCCAGATAGGCGATGCTGACGATTCCGCTGCTGATGATGATACCGAAGGTCATGCTGAATGCCGAGCTTTGGGTTACCAGGCAAAAAAAGACGATGAGACTGCTGAATGCAGCATGCAGCAGAAGCTGTGTTCCGAACAGCAAGGCCAGGTCCGCCACAGAGCCCAAGGTGAACCCGTCGCCATAAAAAATTACACCTGCGGCGATGCCGCAAACCAAGAGGCAAACCATAAGAAGCAGTGTGCCGAAGACGGCTGTAATGATCTTGGAGAGCGCCAGTGCGCCGCGGTTGGGCAGCTGTCCGGCAATATTTTTGATAAAACCGTTCCTTTGCTCCGCATTCACAAAAATCGATACCAGCACACTGCAGGCGAGCATAATAATTCCGTAATGAAACAAACCATCCATGATGGTAGTAAGGGAAATCCCGGCCTGGATTCCTTCTTCAGCAGACTTGCTCCTTATGGCAAGCTCCATAAACGGCATAACGGCCGCCAGCAGCAGAAATATCCACAACGCCTTTGTTTTCATCAGGCGGTACATATCCATTTTGATCAAATTAAGCATGTGCCCCGCCCCCCGTCAAATTCAAATAATAATCCTCCAGCGCCTCGCCCTTCACAGCAATGCGGGTGGTTTTGATCCCGTTTAGCGCCAGCGCCATGGTGATATCCCCCGTCTCATCGAACCGCTCGAAAATCTGGATGCTGCTTTTATCGATGACTTTATACTGGGAGATCCCCATACCCTCGAGAACCGCACAGGTTTTTTCCGTATCGGTAGTATGCAGATCAATATGCTCTCTGCATTGGGCCAGCAGTTCCTCACGGGTCAGCTCCTGCAGCAGAACACCGTTATGAATAATTCCGTACTTCGTGGCCAGCTTGGACAGCTCCTCCAGAATATGGCTGGAGATAATGATCGTAATGTCCCGCTCTTTATTTAACCGGGCCAGGGTTTCCCGCACTTCTACAATCCCTTGAGGGTCAAGACCGTTAATCGGCTCATCCAGCACAATCAGATCCGGATCACCCACCAGGGCAAGGGCAATGCCTAATCTCTGCTTCATCCCTAAGGAGAATTGTTTCGTTTTTTTGTTCTTTACCTCAGCCAACCCCACGGTGCGAAGCAGATCCTCCACATAGCCGCGGCGGTGAACCCCCAAGGCCAAGCATTTAATGGTCAGGTTTTCAGCCGCGGTCATATTCAAATATAATCCGGGCTGCTCAATCAGCGTACCGATGCGCGATTTCATGGCATCCGCTGCCTTTCCGCTTTTGCCGAAAATGGAATATTCCCCACGGGTTGGTGCGGCCAGACCGCTGATCATCTTCAGTATGGTGGTTTTACCCGCACCGTTACGTCCGATCAATCCGTAAATATCTCCCCGCTTGATATGCAGGCTTATGTCACTTGCCGCTTTGTACTTGCCATACTGTTTCGTCAGGCAGTTGGTGCTTAATAAATAGTCCATGCCATTCCCTCCTCTGCTTTACATATCGAATTATACAGAGCAAGTACAAAGCAATCGCAAAGCAAAGGTTATGAAAGGGTAAAGCCTTCAATCCGGCCGTTTGGCCAGCTTAAAGCCGATGCCCCAAACCGTTTCAATATAATCATGGCTGACCACAGCCTTCAGCTTTTTGCGGATATTGCTGATGTGCACATTGATGGTCTTATCCTCCCCGATGTAGTATTCCTCCCAGGCATAATCATATATATCCTGCTTGGAGAATACCCGTTCAGGATTGGACATCAAGAGCTCCAGGATTTTAAACTCCTGCTTTGTCATGGGAATATCCGTACCGTCTACACTGACGCTAAAGCTCCCGCGGGTAAGTGTAATTTCCCCATGCTGCAATACGTCAGCTTCCCCTTGGCCGGAAAACCGGCGGATTTGAACGGCGACGCGGGCAAGTAGTTCCTTTAACTCAAAAGGTTTCGTGATGTAATCCTCTGCGCCGGAGTTCAACAGGTCCACCTTGCTGTCCAGGCTGTCCTTTGCCGAAACTACAATAACAGGAGTGCTTTGCGCCGCGCGGATTTCCATCAGCACCTTCTCACCGTTCATCCCGGGAAGCATCAAATCCAGCAGAATCAGCGAAAATTTCGTCTGTTTCCCATAAAGAAGGGCTTCTGTCCCGGAGAAAGCCTGTGTGCATTCGAAGCCCGCTTTTTGGAGCGCGTCACAGAGCATGTTGTTGATATCCGTTTCATCTTCCACAATCAGAATTTTATCCATCTATTTCAGCCCATTTCCGAAGGTAATTGATCCAATATGTTATTTTAGCATAACGGCGGGATTCTTCTAAACGTTTCGCATAGGCTCCGCGGCATAACAAAACCCCCGTTTGCGCCGGACGCCGAATGGGGGTTATATGTCTTAGGATTCTTCTTTAAAGGGCTGTGCCTGTTTTGGGGACAAACAACCGGGACATATCCACGCCCTCCAGCTCAAGCAGTTTCACCTTTGTGCCTATACCTCCGGCATACCCTGTTAAGCTGCCGTTGGTCCCTACAACCCGGTGACACGGAATCACGATAGAGATAGGATTATGTCCGACTGCCCCGCCCACCGCCTGACTGGACATGGTTGTTTTGTTCATTTTAATAGCAATTTGTTGGGCAATTTCCCCGTAGGTGATGACCTGCCCATAGGGAATGTCGCATAGAATCCTCCATACGAGCTGCCTGAATTCCCCTCCAATAGGACTCAGCGGCAAATCGGTAATAGCGGGTTTCTTCCCTGCGAAATAGTGATCCAGCCATCTTTTGGCGGTGTCAAATACAGGCATATCATCCTTTGCTGTCATTGACGCGGCAAGACCGGAACCGTGGTATTTCTGCCCTTCATTCCATATGCCAACAAGATTGCCGCCCTCACACGCAAGCGTAATGGTGCCGACAGGTGACAGATAGGTCGTTGAATAGTACATAATGGATTCTCCTTATTTCATACCGATGAGATCGTAGTCAAACCAGGTGCGGGTTTCCCCTGTGTTCAGATTTTCAACTGTGTTGTTGCCATGCAGGACAAAGATGTTCCGGTTCCGGTCCAGGTAAAAATCCCCCTGCGTCTGATCGGAAATTAGGGTCGTTTCCAGCTTTGTATTGATGCTGTACACACCCTCCACCGTTTGTTTACGAGTATTGGAGTCAAACTCCCCATAAACCGCCATATAGAGGCTGCCATTCTGATCCGCCGGATTGTCCAGCATCGGGTTATTCAATCCTAGCGTCAGAACGTCAGACTTCCCTATATGCTCATTCACCATGTGTACCTTTCCCTCCAAGTCCAGCAGACCCAAACGGGCACTGCCGGGTATAAAGCTGGATCGGATAGGCAGCCGGTCCGAAGCAATCCATACGGTACCGTCGGGATTGGGGATCACCCGTCCTATACGCTGGTTCTGGAATTCTTCGAACTTGGTCACTTGCCCGCCGCGAACCAGAAAGGTATAGGTGGTGCCATACATGGGCATAGTCGCCGCGATGGAGATTCTCAGATTGACGGTGATGATCACCGTATCCTCTCCGGCCGAGTATTCCTTATAGGTGTGGACAGGAGCCCCCCATGTGTCTGATTCTTGAAGGTCCCCATCCGTAAGGGTATAGATTTTCACATCGCCATAATACAGGTCCCGGTCCTTTCTCAACAGCTTCGCGGGTTTGCCTGCATAAGGAACGTCTTTGGAAAGTAAATCCGTCCTGAGGGCCTCCTCTTCCTTCTCGCTTTTCCATTGAAGGCCAAAATCCGTTTTATCCATTCGAAGCATCCTTTTTTGCGGTTCAGCATAATACATGGACTCAAAATAAAGCGCTTCGTCATCCTCGCCAAGCACGGACCCCAGCACACGCTGCCCGCCGATCACATGCAGCCCTTCTCCTTCATTCCAGTGAATATCCAATTGCAGCAGATCATGGACGAAGTGCCAGGTAAGAGGCATGTAGGTGACATCCCTGAACATCAGAAACGGATACGGCTCATTCAAATTGTCAATGGAGGCGGCCCCAATACGGATCGGACCCTGAGCCACCTGGGCGGTATAAACGCGGTTTAAATTGGTTTCCTCCATCAGATCCTGGGCAGGCGGTGTTTCCGACACCGGGGGCCTATTGGGGTAAACCTGCAGCCCCTCTTCCTCGCTCCAGCCGTACCAGAGCCCAAGAGCCTGGAGATTATTCCAGGTCAGAGGGAGATACGTCACATCCTTGTAATATAGGAAGGGATATTGGCTGTGTGTTGGGTCCATCGTTTGTCCGTTTATTTTGACAGGGAAATAGGGTAGATTAACCCGGACAGAGGACGCCGCCTCCACCGGAGAAAGCGGCATCAGAGGCAGCGCGAGTACAACAGCCAGCAAAACGGCCAATATGCTTTTTTTGCAACCGATCATTATAGTTCACCTGCTTTTTTAGAGTGAGTAAGCCATCTATACAGACGCAGGTGATAGTAAAAAAGTTCCATGTGCATGTGGAAATTTCCCCGTATACCGGCCTGCCGGATCATGGTGTTCCGAATATATCCTGCAGATAGTTATCCAGAATACGGAGGGGCTCGTGTAAAGCCTGGTTTGGAAACTTATGCGTGACCTTATAGCATATTCTTGGAGGCACCGAAACCGATAGCTTCTGAAGAACAAAATCTCCCATCCGCATCATATGTTGGCCAATCGAAGCGGGCACAATCGTCCATTGTTTGGCATCATTCAAAAAAGTAGTGATGAGTCCCGCCGTATCCAGATGAACACGGGACGGGCATAGAGGATCCCACCATTGGTCATGTCGGAATTGAAACTCTCTGTTCCAATTGATGAAGACTTCGTGCTGTGCCTCCAATTCTTCCATCTCCACCGTATCTCCAGCCTGCCTTCCCGGCACAGCCAGGCGCAGCAGCACCATTTCCTCCGCAAAAAACGGTTTAACCGTAACACTGGGCGACACGATTTCCCGCACCACAAACGCCACATCCATTTCGCGCCGCTCTATACTGTCAAAAGCCTCCTGAGTATGCTGCGTACGAATTTGCAGCCGGATTGACGGATTATGCTGATTAAGCATTTTATAAATAGGAGGTAAAACAAAATGACTTATACTTTCGGCAGCGCTTATGGCCAAGCTTAACTGCGAACCGCTAGCCTGTAAGATTTGTGTTTCCCTGGAGAGAGCCTCCCATCGTTCCGCAATGCTAAAAAAGTTCTCCCCTTTTGGGGTCAGGCTGATTTTGGAGGCCCCTTTTCTCCGTTCAACCAAAAGGCCGCCCATTTCCTCCTCTAATGTCTTTAGCCGGTAGCTTACCGTCGCTTGTGACAGATGCAGCCAGTCTGCCGCCTTGCTTATATTCTGGGTCCGTACGATCGCTAAAAATGCTTCAATCCCCGGAAAATACATAGAATATCCCCTCAATATATAGAAATACTTAATATAGTTCTCCAAATATTTGAGTTTTACACCATTATTCTTCATGTTTAAAATTATCATGAATACAGACAAACAGCAACGAAAGGCGGTTTAGCAATGAAGATTCTTATCGTTGGTCATTTTAATGAGAGCTCCAAATCAACTATTGTCCGGTATTTTCCGCCAGAGTGGAACGTTGTCATTGTCCCGCCCGGAAAAGAAATGCTGCACCATGTTGAAGATTGCCAGGTCATCATCCCTGAACATATTAAAGTGGATCACAGCCTGCTTTCTATCGCCAAAAACTTAAAATTGGTACAGACTGGTGCGGGATTTGATAATGTGGATATTCCCGCCTGTACACAACGGGGTATTTGGGTGGCCAATGCTGCAGGGGTAAATGCACAGGCAGTGGCCGAGCACGTGATGGCGCTGATCTTGTCCTACTATAAAAACATCCCGTTTTTTGATGCTTTCATGAAAAACAGGATGGATGAACATCAATTGGACTATACCGGAAGCGAATTAGAAGGCAAAACCATTGGAATTATCGGCCTGGGCGCCATCGGCAAAAAAGTAGCTGCGTTTTGCCGGGTGTTTGATATGAATGTGCTGGCTTATAAGCGAAATCCCGTTGCAGGAGCGGATGATTTCGTGAGAATGACAGATTTCGATACGCTTGTCAGCACATCGGACATCGTCAGCGTACACCTGCCCTTAAATCCGCAAACCAAGCAGCTGATCAACAAAACGGTATTCCATAAAATGAAGAAAACCGCTTTGTTTATTAATACGGCCCGCGGCGGGATTGTCAACGAACAAGACTTGATTGAGGCCTTAACAAACGGGGATATTGCCGGCGCCTGCCTGGATGTGTTTGAAACTGAACCGCTCCCTTTGGACAGTGAGCTCCGGAATCTGCCCAATGTGATCCTGACTCCCCATACAGCCGGAATGCCTGATGGCCGGAAATTCCACAAAAAAAGATATGATTTCTTTGTAGAAAATATAAAACGTGTAGAACATGGCGAAGAGCCTGAAAGCAAGCTCAATCGGTTAAAGTTTGGGTCAAACAACAAAAACCCCCTGCGCTAGTGGCAAGGGGTTGTTCATCTATGGGCCCTGCAGGACTCGAACCTGCGACCAATCGGTTATGAGCCGACCGCTCTAACCAACTGAGCTAAGGGCCCGAACAAAAGATATTGCGGGGGCAGGATTTGAACCTGCGGCCTTCGGGTTATGAGCCCGACGAGCTACCGGGCTGCTCCACCCCGCGTCGTTAAGGAAATTGCGTATCTGTTGCCGCTTATGGCGACAAATGTAAATATACCAGAATGGCGGTTGTCCAGTCAAGGCTTTTTTCGCAAAAAAGCCCCGCGTCCGCCGCGGGTCTGTACGAAGCCGCTTATTCAATCAAGCGGTACCGGACGCCGAAGCGCCCTTTGGTGGAGCGGTAAATCTCCACAGATTGCGGGCACTCATACCCGTAGATCCACCAATCCTCCTCCATCCGTTTGGCCAGGCAGCCGGCTTGGAATTTGCTTTCGTACAACTTGGCCCAATACACCCAATTCAATGGCTCCGCCTCCTGTCAGTTATGGTTGGTATTCTTAGCATATCCAATTTGTCGGGAAATTCATTCCGGCGAGTGTGCCGGTGGGTGTGCGGGAACGTGTAACGGAACTGAGCAGCTCTTAGAACGACTTTTGCGGCTTTTTCCGCGGCTAACGGAACTGAGAAGCTCTTAGAGCCCGCTCCTGCCGCATTTCTCTCCATTTTTCCCGTTTAAGGAGCTCTCAGTTCCGTTACACATCCAAACACCCGATTTTCCGCCTCTAAGAGTCGCTGAGTTCCGTTACAGCCGCCCCCTCCCCCACGGCCCCCCTCTTACATAAAAATGCCCTCCGCTGCAAACGGAAGGCATCGTAGGCGGTGGCAGAGTGGGTTTCCAGACTGCGTCAAGCAGGGGATTACGTTACGGCGCTTCCTCATGCTCCTCCGCCAGGGTAACCAAGCTGCCCGCGTCCGCTTCCTCCACATCCCGTAAACGGTGGGCTAAACGGCTGGCAGCCGAAGAGGCGATGCTGGCCACCAGATCATCCAGGAAGGTATGTACCTGGCCGCCGGTTTTGGAATCCAGCTTCTTGATGATGCCGCTTTTGCACTTGTCCAGGAAGCCGAAGGTGGTTACCGCAATGCTGCCGTAAGCGAATACGGCTCCGAGAGCCAGCGTTTCGTCGCAGCCGAACAAACCCTCATCCTTTTCTACAATAGATTGCAGAGGTTCGGACAGGGCTTTCCGTTCAGCCAGCTTGTCAAGCTCCACACCAACCAGGATGGCATGCAGCAGCTCGCGTTTTTCCAGAACCCGCTTGACGCTGTCCAGGCAGGTCTCCTGGCTAAGGTGGGGGTGATAGGGGGCTTGCAGCTCATACACAATTTCCGCGATACTCTCCAGAGTGACGCCGCGCTCCGCCAGAAGCAGCACCGCCGCCTCTTTGACTGTCCTGCTGTGAACTCTTCCCTCCATACCCATCTCCCCTTTCACTCTATCTTATGAAGGGGGAGGGGCAGAAGTGTCCTTGGGCAGGAGCAAAGTTATTTTGCGGTTGGATTATTCGTATTGAATGGCGTCGAAATAAGCCTCCAGCGCCTTCTCGTAGTCGTTGTTCTTCTCAGCCGCAAGGCCTGCATCCACCAGCTCCCGGTCGAGCCCCGGCGCCAGCTCCATGGCCTTCTTCATATGGGTAAGAGCCTGAGGCACATCAGTCTTATGAAGCTCGAACCAAGCCAGGTACTGGTAGGCCTTAGCCAACCGTGCGTTGTCGGCGTTAAGGCTGTTCAGCTTATGAAGAATTTCCTCCGCCCGCTCCACTGCCTCCAGAATAAAGCCTTGGCCAAACCGGCATTGGGCGATCAGGAGGGAAATCTCCTCGCGCAGGAATTCCAGCTCCGGCACCTGGGCATATTCCTTGCGGGCTTCCCAGAGCAGGTTCTCCGCTTCGTCATACTTCATCTCGTCCATCAGGAGATACGCCATCTCCATCCGTGCGCGGATACGTGCCGCATCCTGCTCGCTGTCTCCCGTAGGCTCAGATGCAGCAATGCTTTGCAGAAGCAGTGTCCCTTCCTGCTGTTTGCCCGACTCCAAGAGAGCAGATGCCACCGCCAGCCGCGCCCCCAAATCCGTTCTTGCGCTGTCACATATGAATGCATGCTCCCGGTCAAACCAGGGGAGGATGGTGCTTAACAATTCCTGAACCGTCTGATCCGCTACCTGTTCCATCTATGAATTCAGCTCCTTTGTTCCGACTAAGTCTCATCCATTATAAGCGAAGCCCCGGCACAAAAGAAAGGCGAACCGGTCTTGGCCGGTCCGCCCTTTCATTCTAGATAAATAACTACCAAACGCGGGCTGCCCCCATCGAGCTGCCATCTCCCATATCGAGAGGTCCGTTGGGATTATCCCGCATTTGCTGCAGCATGGAATCCCCGCGGGTCTGCCAGGCCTTCAGTGCATCCCGGATGGATTTAGTTCCTTGCAGCGCCTGCATATATTCCATTTGGGCTACACTGTAGACCGCATAGATATTCGGATATTTCCGGTACAGGCTGTACATGTCGTTCATGGATTCAAGGGCCGGCTTCACATTGATGAATGCATTGATGTTCAGATCTGAGCCTTCCTTAGCCTTGATGTATGACTTGCGGGACAGAAGCTGGTAGTTATTCTTGGCCTTGGCCCGGGCAAAATCCTCGCCGTTGATGAATTTCAGGAAGCTCCAAGCATCCTTCGGATTGCCGGACTTGGAGTTGATGCCCATAATCCCGTTCAAGCTGACACTTCCTACCACACCGGGATTGTCCGGATGGCTGGGCAGGGTTACCGCATTGTATTCCACCGGGGTAAAGTTGTTTTTGGCTGCATTCTTATTGGCGTTGTCAATCCGGGAGAGATCATAATAGTTCATGACAGACATGGCCAAACGGTTGGACAGGAAATCGTCATGGGCATACGGTTTCTCTGCGCTGGGTTGTTTGGATTGCTGGAATACCTCATCCTGATAATCGTTCTGGCTGGGGATAACCTTATCCTTCTCCAGTTGGATCAAGGTGTTCCAAACCTTTTCCCAGTTATCCGAATCCACAGTCAGCTTATCTACATCCTTGTCAAAAATGGACATCCCCATGGGAGACGCGTAGATGGACATCATGTTCATATAGTCCATGTAGCCTTGGGAATTGAAGCTGAAGCCGTATACCCGCTTGGCGGAGTCCTTGTTGGTCACCCGGCGGGCCAGATCGAATATCTGATCCCAGGTCATGTTGTCCTCAGGATAAGGAGCCCCGGCTTCATCGAAAATCTTCTTATTATAAACCAGAGCGGCAGAGGAGAAGGTCGGGGACAGCGCATAAAGCTTGCCGTCCGGGCTGACGCTCTTCAAACCGTCCAGCACGATAGGCGCGATGTCAGTAGTATCAAATTTGTCCTTGGTGATCATGGGATCCAAAGGTTGCAGCAGGTTATCCGTCAGCAGATCCTGCATTTCATTCAGGTTAAACATCACGATATCCGGCGGATTGTCGGCCTGCATAACCTCCTTCAGCTTCACCACTGGATTGGGCTGCTGCTCCTTTTGCTGCTCAGGCGAGATAAATCCGCCGTAGCGCATGGAGCTGTTGTCCACCACTTCTACAAACTCCAGCTTGATATTCGGATGGGCATATTCGAAGATCTCCGTAAATTGCTGGCGGAAATATTCCCCTTCCTCCCCATTGTCACTAGTAGCGGCAATCCGGAGCACCCGCTCCGTGTCCTTGTCGTCGGCATCCCCTTTGGTACAGGCAGCCAGAGTCGGCAGCACCATCGTCAGCGAAAGCGCCGCGGCAATCCAAGACTTCTTCATGTGTTTGTTCTCCCTTCCTTTTTTAAGGTCTCTCTTTCGGGCTCCCCCAAAAGGTATCGGCATCCGCTTCGAGCTTCGCTTCACTTTTGGGCAATCTTTACCGGGGGCTCCCCCAAAAGTAATCGGCACCCGCTTCCGAGCTTCGCTTCACTTTTGGGGGATTAATTATTTATCCCAGCTTGCGCGGGGCCTTGATAATAATCTTGTCACCGTCGAATTCCATGGAGGCTTTGCCGGCGATGCCCAACTGCTCCAGGTATGCCTTGGGCACCTGAAGCCGCCCCGCCCGGTCCAACACCACATATTCCTCATGCTCATCCCGGATGGCGCCCGTGAAGCCGGAACCGCATGCGGCCAGACCCGGGTTCCGCGTCACAAACTCCGTGCTGGTCATGCCGGCCCGG
>JAEWAA010000523.1 GCA_023391955.1 Bacillota bacterium
ACTGCATAGGGTTCGCCCATGGTGCGGAAAGACAGAGAGACGCCGGTACTCCGTTCGAACTGCTCTGCAATCTGCATCAGAGCCCGGTCCAACGGCACCGGCTCCTCCAGCGGATCCATCTGATGAACCTGCCTCCTCACATCCTCCAGCCCCTTGCGGGCCAGCTCCAGAACATCCTCCAGCTTCTGTATCCCTTCCTGCGCAGCTACATGCGGCCTCATGGTTTCTAATGCAAGAATCATCGAGGTATAGCTGTGTCCAATCGTATCATGGACCTCCCTTGCCATCCGGTATCGTTCCTCCAGCAGGGTCATGCGCTCAATCTGAGCCGAATACTGCTCCAGAATGGCATACTGCTCGTTGACCAGTGCCAGCTTTTGCCGAATAGCGTTAATCGAATTTGCGCCCTTCTGTAGTCCGTAACCGGCTGCATATACAAACAATCCGTCCGATAGACTCTGCCAGATCTGCGGATGGGACAGGGCTTCCTGTACCCCTGTTCCGGCGCTAAGGCTGAACAATAGCAGCGTAAGCGGAAGCAGCACCCCATGTGCCCTGCCCCGGATATGAAAAGCAAGCATCAGCACGGCAGGCAAAAACAGCCTGGTTAACCCGTACTCATACGCCAGTCCAATGGACATTCCGCCTGCAAGCACAAACTCCATAACCACATACCGCCGCTTGAAATCCTTTCCTGCCATTGCGGGGATCAGACTGCTCAGCAGCACCGCCGGCAGCACCAGCAGGAGGGGGAAATCCGGCTTGTCCCGATACATCAATATGATAACCGCCGTGCTCCACAAGAGGCGGAGCAGTAAAACGGATATGTCCTGCCAAGCCCACCGGACAACGTTGGTTCGCATCGTTTAGCAACTCCAATTCTGCTGTTGGTATTGTCACACCCATTCCATGACAGGCCGTAACTGTTCAATATGACAGCCTGCTTGCTAGATTAGGGCAGAGGATTACGCCTAAGCGATACGCAGATTATATCCTACTACAATCATTTGGAAAAGGGAGGGAGCACCTTGCCGCTGCTTCAAATCCGGGATCTGACCAAGGTTATTGGCCGCAGGATTCTTGTAGATCATGTTTCATTAGAAATGGAAAAGGGAGAAATTATGGGACTGCTCGGTCCCAACGGCGCCGGCAAAACAACGACGATCCGCATGATCGTCGGTCTGATGGCAAAATCGGAGGGTCAGGTGATCATCGACGGGCTCGACACCCGGCAGCAGTTTGCCGCGGCCATGGGAAAGGTGGGGGTTATTGTGGAACAGCCGGATTTATACCCTTATCTGTCCGGCTATGACAATCTTACCCTTTTCTCCAGAATGAGTCCGGGTGTGACGGCCGAGCGGCTGCAGGAGGTCGTTGCCCTTGTCAGCCTCGAACAGAGCATCTCAGCTAAGGTCAGCACCTACTCATTAGGCATGCGGCAGCGTCTTGGCCTGGCGGTCGCCTTGATGCATAAACCAAACCTGTTGATTCTGGATGAACCGACCAACGGACTGGATCCGGCGGGAATCCGGGAACTGCGCGAGCACCTGCGGAAGCTGGCGCACAAGGAGAACGTCGGTATTCTCATTTCCAGCCATCTAATGTCCGAAATGGAGCTCATGTGCGACCGCGTAGCCGTGCTCCAGCAAGGTCGGCTGGTTGGTGTGCACCGGCTGGCAGAGCTGGTGCAGGAGGATCAGATGCTGGTGCAGTTTGAGGTGGACAGGACGGACCTGGCGGTGCAGGTGCTGCAAGCCATCCTGTCAGGTGCGGAAATTACAGCGGATCACAACCAGCTCCGCGTCCGGCTTCCCCAAAACCAGATTCCCGAAATCAACCGCAAGCTGCTGGATTCAGGCATTAATGTCTATGGGGTTCACACCGTGAAGCGGACCCTGGAGGACAAATACCTTGAGATTACAGGAGGGCAAGGACATTGAGACTCGTTCAATACATCCGGAATGAGAATATGAAAATCTATAAGAGAAAACGCACGTGGGTGCTCATTGCCCTTATGGCTATCTTCGTCATTCTCCAAATCGTCAATGTCCGTACGGGCGACAGTAACCCCGCGGGGGCAGATTGGAGAACACAGCTGGAGCAGGAGAATCACCGGCTGGCAGAGGAAGCAGGTGATCCGGAGGCGCTTCCGATTGAGGTACGGCAGGCAGAGAAAAACAGGCTGCTAAACCAATATTACCTGCAGCATAATATGCCCCCGGTGATGAATGCCTGGAGCTTCGCTGGGGATCTGGCCGGAAATATCGTATTTGCCGCATCCCTCATCTCCATCATTATTGCCGGAGAGATTGCTGCCGCCGAATTTGTCTCCGGCACGATCAAGCTGCTGCTTACACGATCAGCCAGCCGGACTGAGATATATGCCGCCAAATATACGGCCGCGCTCCTGTTCGGACTCGGGTTGACCCTCATTGGCCTGCTGCTCTCCCTTTTGTTCGGCGGGATCATGTTCGGCTGGGACGGCCTCGGCGACAGTTATATGTATGTGAGGGATCAAACCGTTCAGCAAACGCCCATGATGCTGTCAATCCTTGGCGGTTACGTGTTCCATCTTCCGTTTTTGCTGATTACAGTAACCTTGGCCTTTATGATATCGGCAGGCTTCCGAAGCACCATCTTCGCCATTGTTATTCCCCTGTTCGTCTCAGTGGCAGGCTTCGTGATTTCCATCGCGATGAACGGGTGGCCATGGACCCGCTACTTTATCTTTGCCCATACCGACCTTTCCGGTTATTTTCTGGGTGATCCGTCTGTGGAGGGGATGACTCTGGGCTTTTCCCTGGTTTTAATCGGGCTTCATCTGGTTGCCATGCATCTGCTGTCCCACACTTTATTCGTTAGAAGGGATATCTCCTAGCAGCGGCGTCGTTACATCCCAACCCTAATAGAAAAGAGGAATCCAAATGCACCGGATATGGAGATTTATCATCATCGTATGCTTATTACTAGTTACGGCCTGCGGCAACGGCGAAGCCACAACGTCTACACAGGAGCTCCAATTAGAGGCAAATCAGCTGACAAAGCTGGTCATCAACAACCGCAATGGAGAAATTGAAATCAAAGGTGCGGATACAGACAAGATTGCCGTTGAAGCAGCAATTACGGCTAAGGGCATAAGTATGGATAAATTAAAGCTGCAGCTGCGGGCAGAGGGCACGACCGCGTATTTGGATGCTGCCTTTGCCGGACAGCTGCTGGCTATGGGCTCCGGGACGGTGAATCTGAGGATCAGCGTTCCGCAGCAAATGGCGGTCCAACTGGACTCTCATCGGGACGGCAAGCTTCAGGTGACGGGGCTCTCGGCTCCGTTGAAGGTGGACAATGTGAACGGGGATATAGAGATCGTGGATACCAAAGGCCCGGTAACGCTCTCCAACAGGGACGGGGATATGATCCTCCGCAATATCGGAGCGGATGTTGACATCGATAATATAAACGGACACATCCAAGTTACCCAAGTAACAGGCTCGGCGAGGGTAAGCGTCGGCGACGGATCACTGGACATAGACGGCATCACAGGCGATGCGGTTATTGACCAGAGCGGACATGGAGAAATTAAGCTGGGGACTGTTGGGGGAAAGGTTACGCGAAAATAGGCAGGTTAGGATGGAGGATTTCAGAGACGGATCTCCTCCCACTTCTTCTTCAACGCCTTCAAATCCTCAAGGAAGAACCGATAGAGATTGGGGCGTCTTCTTACAGCCAGCGGGTGATAGGTAAAGCTAACGGGAATCCCCTGAAGCTCATGCCAGCTGCCCCTCAGTTCCTTAACACTGGCGTTCTCCTGACCTGGAAGCATGGCCTCCGCCACTACATTCCCTAATCCGAATAACACCAGCGGCTTCTTCTCAAACAGCTGCAGCTGGAGGTGCGGAAAACATGCCGCTCGGGCCTCCGGTTTGTTGTAAGCACGTAATGGCCGGCATTTCAGCATATAGCTGACATACACATCGTTTGTATCTATCCCCGCCTCACGCAAACCAAGCTGGAGGGTTTCCCGGGTCCCGCAGAGAAAGGAATTGCCCTCCCGGTCCTCCCGGGCTCCGGGATTATCCAACACCAGCATCAGCGGGGCCTCCGGATTGCCCTCTCCCCAGATAACACGGGTCCGCTGCTTGGAGAGCTCGCAGCGTTCACACTGCTCCGCCCCTGGAGGCGCTTGTTCTTCAGGCAAAATAACAAACGAATGGTCCACCACCGTGTACGCCTCTCCTTCACTCATGTCCGTTATCTCACTCATTATGCCCATTCTTTGCCCAAAAGCCGCGTATTTGCATATTTCTGCTAAACCGGCCCACAATAATGGCGTTCTTACGCTAGCCTAAGGGGAGGAGATTCTCCGATATGCCCATGGACTACCCGTACCTCTCGTACCAGCTTGTAAAGGAAAGCGCCAATGACCCGCTCCTGCTTACCTCAATCTGGGGGAAGGAGTGGGGTATGGATAATCCGGTCGGCACAATCCGGCAGGTATTGGTCAACCATCCCAACAAAGCCCTCTCCAAACTCGCCGGCCACTATGAGTTCATTGAATCCGGTCCCCTTCTGCTGAACCAAATTAAAGGCAAGCGGGCGGGAGGCGAGAAGCCGGCCCCTCCTGACTTTGCGTTAGTCCAGTCGCAGCACAAGGATTTGGTCACCGCTCTGAAAAAAGAGGGGATTGAGGTTGTGTTTATAGAGGGCTCCACGGATCAGTGGCCGGAATCCATCTTTACCCGGGATATGGCCTTGATTGTGCCGGGAGGCTGTATTTTGTCACGGTTGGCCCTCTATGTCCGGTATGGGGAATCCCGGCTGGCAGCACAAACCTTACAGCACCTCGGGATGCCGATTCTGGGCAGCGTACAGGGAACAGGCACTGTGGAAGGCGGCAGCTTCATCATGCTGGACCCCAAAACCGCCCTGATCGGCCGTTCGGAACGGGTCAATCAAGAAGGCATCGAGCAGGTCCGGCAGATCCTCTCCTGGCAGCAGATCGAGCTTATTACCATTGATCTGCCTGCATCCATTATCCATCTGGACGAGGCCTTCCTCATGATTGACGAACGGAAAGCGCTGGTGAACATTGCCCTATTGCCGTTCTGGTTTCTGGACGAGCTGCACCGCCGCAAAATCGACATGCTGCATGTCGATCCGAGAGACCCTATGTTAGCCATCAACGCCCTGGCATTATCGCCCGGAAAGGTGCTTATGGCAAATGATGCCACCTACACCATGGAGCTGCTTTCCCGCCAGGGGATCCAGCTGGTTTCCGTCAACATCTCCGAAATCCAGAAGCTGGGGGGCGGAATTCACTGCTGCACTTTGCCCCTGCTCCGCGATCCGCTCAGTTAGCTGCCCTCCAGAAGGAGATCCAGCCGTTCCCAGTGCTCCGCGGCAACCATCATCTCCATTGCGAAGCGCGCAGGAACCACGCTGGACGTTTCCATGGACGGCTGGATCCACCAAAATGTCTCGACACACCAGACATACTTGACCGCTCTCACCAGCGAACCCTGCGGGAGCGGCCGGCCACTGCGGTAGCCTTCAGCAAAGGCGGCCACTGCATCCTTCCGGAAACCGCTGCCGCTCAGCGTACCTGACAACACGGCTCTTCCCAGGTCCAGCGCAGGAAACGAATAACGGGCCCGGTCAAAATCCACGATAGCGGTAAGCGCATCTCCTTCAAAAAGCAGGTTGTCCGCCCACAAATCCAGATGGGCCCAACCCGGGGCCGGAGGCGTTAGGTCATCCTCTTGGAGTGAATCAATAATTGCCTTCTGCAATTGCAAGGCGTTCCGTACATGAACAGCCGAGCCGCGGACCGCCTCCCAATTATCCTCCCAGGTCCGCTCCAGCTTCTCCTTGGTCAACCGGTAAGCAGGCTCCCCCTTTGGGACCGCTACCCCCACCCCTGATGCCGCCGCTGAATCCCAGACGGTGTGCATATCCGCCGCCGCTCTCCCCAGTGCGTACATCCGGCGCTCACCCATCTGGCCGGCTGGCACCATCATCCCCGGACAACAGTTCATCACAGCCATGTATCTCCCGCAGGGCAGGAGATGCATACAGCGCCCTTCCAGAGCCAATGGTTCAGGACACCGTCCACCCGATTGATAGAAAAGAAGCTGTAATTGGAGCGCATCTTCGAATCTGGCCCGAAACTCCGCATTCTGCCAGCTCTCCTTGTACCGCTCCGGGTGATAGCACTTGACGAACAGCCGTCCCTTGTCCGTCTCGAGAATCCACTTCTCGTTCATCAGCCCGCGTCTGATACGCTTGCCCGACTGCACCGCAACCGAAAGATGCTTTTTCAGCCACGCGCCGATTTCACCGATTAACTGCTCCTCTGTTATCAATAGCATATATAACCAGCCTTTCTGAAGCCATTGAATCAACGCCTTTGTTTAAAATTCCATATCCCCTTCAATACTTCCTCTCCCGCACTCCTCATAACCATGCAATCTTTTACGTATACCATCGCCATGCCGTATACTGTAAGAAAACCGAAGCAAGGTGTGATAACATGTCTCCCCGTACGAAGAAACAAAACGATGCCATCCGGGAACAGCGGAAGCAGGAGATTTTGCAGGCAGCCATTAGCGTATACGTGGCAAAAGGCTTTGCAGCCGCGAACCTGAGCGATGTTGCCAACCAAGCAGGTCTTGCCCATGGATTGGTCTATTACTATTTCAAAAATAAAAAGCAGCTTTTCCGGGAGCTGTATGAAAACATGATGGAACAGACTCTTCAATACACCACGACCTATTTCGAAGAAGATGCACCGGTGCTTGAGCAATTCAAAAACTACGCCCTGCTTATCTGCGAACGTGTCGTCAAGGCCCCCCAAACCCAGCGCTTCTATATGCGGATCAGTCTGGATCTGCATCATCTTTATGAGCCTGGAGAATTGTCGCCCTTTGAATGGATGAAGAGCTTTATTAAGCCGATGGCCCATGCGATTGACAAAGGAATTCAACAACGTGTTATCCGTCAGGGTGATGCGAACCTCATGGCTATGCAATTCTGGGGAGCGATCTCTCAAGGTATGAACTACCTGGATCAGCTGGCTCAAGATTTTGCGGCTCAAGGCATGACAGAGGCTGAAATAAACCGCATCATGAGCGAGAAATTCGGCCAAATTGCGGATTCGGCCATTTCCTTCTTCAAACCGGATTGAGCAATTTATGTTTTTGTATTGACTGGTAACTCAATCAAAAATATAATGAGCTCAAGGAGCGTGATCTTGTGCCAACTATTCACAAGGAAATTCAGATTGATGCCTCTCGGAGCCGCCCAATGAAAATTCTCATCGTTGCGGCCCACCCTAGTATCGAACAATCCCGTGTCAATCAACGCTGGCTCACCGAATTGCGCAGCTGCCCCGATCAAATTACGGTTCATGAATTATACAAAGCCTATCCCGGCTTTATCATTGATGTGAAGCATGAGCAAGATCTTCTGGCCAAGCATGACCGCTTCGTCCTGCAGTTTCCGATCCAGTGGTACAGCATGCCGGCTTTACTGAAGCAATGGCTTGACGATGTGTTTACGACCTCCTGGCTTTTCGGAGCCGGGGGCAAAGCCCTGGCGGGTAAAGAGCTTGTCCTGGCGATGTCCATCGGAGGCGATGAAGCTTCCTATCAATCCGGCGGCTTGATCGGCTATACCATCAGCGAACTAGTGCGCCCCCTGCAAGCTTTTACGAACCAAGTTGGCATGACGTTTCTGCCGCATTTCAAGTTTTATGGAGCTGTCAAGGCGACAGATGACCAAATGAATATAAGTGCCTCCTCCTATGTGAAGCACATCTTTTCGCCCGATCTTAACCCTCTTATCGTTCAAAAACGGATGATTGATGAGATGAGTAAGGCTCATTCGAAGCCTGATTAAGGATAAGAAAAAAAGCCAACTGCGGGGTCTCGTAGTTGGCTTTTATCATTTACGCAAAAGCGCTTTCAACATTCAATAGCGGTTAGGGACAAATAAGAAGACATGGTAGACCATGTCCCCCTAATCGATGTTGTCTGCCGGAGCAACAGACGCATTAATTGACCCTGTCTTTAATATCCTTAACGTAATCATCCACTACGCGGACCTCGACGGTTTCGTTGTCCAGCAGGAATTTAAAAATTCCGTTGTTGAAATCAGTGCCGACCTCTTTATAGAAAATACCTTCATACTTGTCGAGATGGGTGTGGTTGAAGCAGAGCCGGAAGCCTTCAGGCCCCTCCTTCAGATAAGCGCGGACTCCTGTTTCGTAGAAGCCCTCCTGAACGTTCAGCTCACGGGAAACGGATACAATGTGAAGGTCAACGAAGGAGATATCATGCAGCAGCAAGTTTACAATGGAACCCTTCGTGATTTCCTCCCACCTGCTCTGGGCAGTCTGTCCCAATACGATCTGCGTCACATTTTTTTGTTTGGCTACCTCGGTAATCACTTTGGCCACAGGGCGTTTTTCATTGTATTTCACAATGAACTCCTCTGCCCCGAGCTCATCGGCAATCTTTTTCCATGCCGAAATATAGTGGCTTTTTTCAATATCCCACTCGTCTTCGGGTTGCCGGTCAACGGTTAACACATACAGCGGACAATTCAGCATTTTGGCAATTTTACCGCCTCTGCGGATAAGCCGTTCGCCGTTCGGTCCATAATAAACACAGACAAGTATGCATTCATCCATACTTCCAGTCTTCATGGTTTTCAATTCACCTCTGCCTAAAGATAGCACTAGACTACACATAAAGTTTGATGGTGTCAACTCGCATAGGGTATAATTATTCCTACAATCCATCAATACGTAATAGGATTAAATATGGCCATACTAAAGGAGACGTAAACACATGCTGCCCAAACGATTGATTCCGGTAGAAGAACCTTCATCAAAAAATCGGTTATGTTCCGGCGAAACTGCCACCCTCACCCTTTACACAAAAACCTAAAGAATAAGGAGCGGCTTATAGTTGAACTTACTGCATATCGCGATTCTGATCCCTTTCTTTTCTGTCCCCCTCATCCCTCTTTTGGCTAAATATGCGCACCGCATACATACCGGCTGGTTCGTTATGGCAGTTCCCGTGGCGCTGCTCATCTTTTTTGCAGGCTTCTATTCCTCCAGCCAACCTCTTGAGCCTCTGCTGTACACGGTTTCATGGATACCGTCCTTAGGCATTGATTTCTCCGTTTATCTGGATAGCCTCTCTCTTCTATTTGCTCTGCTGATCACAGGTATCGGCGCTCTGGTGGTGTTCTACTCCATCTTCTATATGTCCAAAACCCGGGAGAAACTGCATCTTTTTTATTCCTATCTGATGCTGTTTATGGGGGCGATGTTAGGCTCCGTGCTCTCCGATAATCTATTGACCCTGTATGCGTTCTGGGAGCTGACCAGTGTTTCCTCCTTCCTGCTGATCGCCTTTTGGTACCACCGCAAAAGATCGCGCTACGGGGCTCAAAAATCCATGTTTATCACCATGACCGGCGGCTTTTTCATGCTCCTCGGCTTCATCATCCTATCCTCCGCTGCCGGTACGCTCAGCATCCGTGAGCTGATTGCCGCAAGCGATCAATTGGCGCAGCATCCGTATTTCCTCCCGGCCATGTTCTTCATCCTGCTCGGCGCCTTCACCAAATCGGCCCAATTCCCGTTCCACATCTGGCTGCCTGATGCCATGGAGGCTCCTACTCCCATCAGCGCCTATCTGCACTCTGCAACCATGGTTAAGGCAGGGGTTTATCTGGTGGCCCGTCTGACGCCTATCTTCGGCGGACATATGGAATGGTTCTGGACCATTACTCTGGTAGGACTGATCACCCTCTTGATCGGCTCCATGAAGGCCATCCGCCAAAGCGACCTGAAGGCGCTGCTTGCCTTTTCGACTATCAGCCAAATCGGTCTGATTATGTGCCTGTTCGGGATTGGCTCCATCGCCCTTAACAGCCAATACGGCGACAGCTCGCTGTTGTTTGCAGGTGCTGTTCTGGCCGGTGTGTTTCATCTGATTAACCACTCTATCTTCAAGGGCTGTCTGTTTATGATGATCGGCATCCTTGACCACGAAACCGGCACACGGGATATACGGCGCTTAAGCGGACTGATTCATGTGATGCCCGTTTCCTTCACCCTGACCATGATCGGCGCATTCTCCATGGCGGGCCTTCCTCCCTTCGGCGGTTTCTTAAGTAAGGAAATGTTCTTCACCGGCGTATTGACCGCTTCGCGCACCATGAACAGCGCGTTTATCTTCATTCCGATCATTGCCTGGCTGGCAAGCGTTTTGACCTTTGTGTATTGTATGATCCTGATCTTCAAGGTGTTTATGGGCCCTCACCAGCCCAAAGCGGGGGAACGCATTCCCCACGAAGCCCCTCTGGGTATGCTGATCTCGCCCATGATTCTGGCGGCCTTCGTCCTGATTCTGTTCTTCTTCCCGAATATAATAGCATCCTCCCTATTGGAGCCTACGGTCAAAGCAATTCTGCCGCAGGTTTTCGCCAATGGAGCGGAATGGCATGTACATATTTCCGCTTGGCACGGCTTTAATACCGAGATTTTTATGACCCTGGGCATTATCCTGCTGGGTACTGTGATGTACCGGTATATAACGAAATTCACGGATATTTACGACAGCATCCCTCTGAGGTTCAGCCTGAACCGGGTTTATGACAACGGGATCACCGGAATGGAGCGTCTGGCCGGCAAAATTACCGGCTTCTATATCACCGGCTCCACCACCCATTATTTATCCTATCTGTTCGTATTCATCATTGTCATGGCGGGCGGCTCCCTGTTTATGCAGGGCGCGTGGAGTCTGGATCTGTCAGGCAATGCGCCCATCCAGATGTATGAGTATTTGCTTGGCTTTACTGTAGTCGCGGCGGCAATCTATATGCTGTTTACGAAATCCAGGCTGATCTCCATTATTGCCGTCAGTGTCATCGGCTATATCGTATCCCTGTTCTTCATCATCTTCCGGGCTCCGGACCTGGCTCTGACACAGCTTGTTGTGGAAACCATCTCCACGACCCTGTTCCTGCTGTGCTTCTACTTCCTGCCCCGGGTCAGCAAAACCATCACCCCGATGAAATTCCGTGTAACCAATGCTATCGTTGCAGTGGGTGTAGGCACAACCCTGACCTTAATCGGACTATCCACGCAGAGCCATCATATGTTCCAGTCCATTGCGGAATTCTATAAGGATTCCTACAAGCTTGCCGGTGCAAAGAATATGGTCAACGCCATTCTGGTGGACTTCCGCGGCTTCGACACAATGCTGGAAAGTGTTGTGCTTTTCACAGCGGGAATCGGGATCTTCACCATGATTAAACTTCGTCAAGCAGGGAGGAAACAGCCATGAAATTAAAATTCACGGATGTCTTTCTTCAGGTGGCCGCCAAAATATTGGTCTTCATCATCTTGATCTTCTCCGTGTACATTCTGTTCGCAGGACACCATAACCCGGGGGGCGGCTTCATCGGAGGCCTCATCACCTCCTCAGCGCTGGTGCTGCTATACCTGGCCTTCGACCTTCAGTCCGTGCGGGACATTATTCCGTTCCCGTTCAACCGGATTGCCGCCGCGGGTGTGATTACCTCCGTGCTTACCGGCACGGCTTCCATGCTGCTGGATCTTCCTTTCCTGTTCCAGTCCTTCACCTATGTGAATCTTCCGCTTCTCGGCAAAACGGAGATTGCTTCGGCCCTCGCCTTTGACCTGGGGGTATACATGACCGTTGTCGGAACCACCATGACGATAATCACGAGTATAAGCGAGGACAAAAAATAATGGAGACGTTCATCATCATTATTTCCGGTATCCTGTTTACCGTCGGAACCTATCTGATCCTGAACAAAAACCTGCTGCGGATCATCCTGGGCATCACGATCTTTTCCCATGCCACCCATCTGATGCTGATGGCCATCAACGGCTTGAAGAAGGGCGCAGCACCTCTTCTGGGGGAGGGGGCTTCCAGCTACACCGATCCCGTGCCCCATGCGCTGATCCTCACCTCCATCGTCATCAGCTTTGCCCTGACTGCATTTCTTCTGGTGCTGGGCTACCGCACATACGTGGAGCTGGGCACCGACAATTTGAAGCAATTGAGAGGTAGCATGCATGACTAATGTTTTAATTCTGCCGATTATCATTCCCCTTCTCACGGGCATGACCATGATCTTTTTCCGCCGCCGCGTCCGTTTGCAGCAAGCGCTGACGGTCATCGGCATGCTCCTGACCATCGGGGTGTCCATCTTCCTCATCCACCGCGTCTCCACCCACGGCATCCTTGTCCTGGATGTGGGAGGCTGGGAGGCGCCGTACGGCATCAATCTTGTGGGAGACATGTTGTCCTCCCTGCTTGTCCTTACCGCCACTACTGTCAGTCTGATGTGCGCGCTGTATACCTTCGGCTCTATCTCCCATGAGCATAAGCTCCATTATATGTATCCGTTTATCCTCATCCTGCTTTGCGGCGTGAACGGTTCCTTTTTGACCGGAGATATCTTCAACCTGTTCGTGTTTTTCGAGGTCATGTTGATTTCCTCATATGTCCTGCTGTCCTTGGGCGGCAAGCGGCTCCAGCTCCGGGAATCCATCAAATATGTCATCATAAATGTGGTATCCTCCACCTTGTTCGTCGTTTCTATCGCCTACCTGTACTCCATTACGGGGACGCTGAATATGGCCCATCTGTCGGAACGGATTGCGGCCATCGGACAAGACGGCCTGCTGACCACGGTCAGCTTCCTGTTCCTGGCCGTATTCGGCCTCAAATCAGGCCTGCTGCTGTTTTTCTGGCTGCCCGGCTCGTACAGCGCACCTCCCCCTGCCGTTTCGGCGCTGTTCGCAGCACTTTTGACCAAAGTCGGCATTTACGCCATTATCCGCACCTTCACGCTGCTGTTCTACCATAAGCCGGAGATTACACACACCGCGATTCTATATATGTCGGTGCTTACCATGATATTGGGTGCGCTGGGCGCTATTTTTCATTGGGAAATCAAAAAAATCCTTGCCTACAACGTGGTTGTGGCCGTTGGCTTCATCCTCTTCGGTGTTGGGGTGGCCACTACCGACTCTATGACCGGCGCTATCTTCTATCTGATTCATGATATGCTGGCCAAGGGGCTGATCTTCATCCTGGGCGGAGCGATTATCTCTATCTTCGGCTCGGACAAATTAAAGAATTTCAGCGGCCTTCTGCTCTTCCGTCCCATTCTGGGCTGGCTGTTCTTCATTGCCGCTCTTGCTCTTGCCGGTGTCCCCCCGTTAAGCGGCTTTGTCGGCAAGGTGCTGATTCTGAAGGGTGGGGTAACAGATGGACATCTGGCCATGTCGGTTGTAGCCATTCTGACCAGTCTGATGGTGCTCTACTCCGTTGTGAAGATCTTCATCCACAGCTTCTGGGGGGAAACGCTCATGAGCGAGGGAGATCAGAAGGAGACCGGCAACAGTGCTTTATTGCCCGGCTTCATCCTGGTGGCGCTTATTGTGGTGATGGGCTTGCGGGCCGAATGGGTGCTTTCTTATGTGGAGCAAGCCGTCGAAACGGTCATGAATCCCTCCATTTATATTGACGCTGTTTTCAAGCGGGGCACCTGAGATCTGCGGCGGAATAGCTTCTAAGAGACTGCGACGAAACGGTAAAGGACGTGATGAACATAACGACTCAACTTTTACTTAACCTGCTGATCGCTTTTGTGTATATGCTGCTTAACGAATCCTGGAATGTGGTGGTGTTCGGCATTGGGTACACCATCGGCTTCATCATTATTTTCCTGATGCGGCGGTTTTTCCCCGAGTCCTTCTACGGCAAAAAGGCGATCTCCATAGCCAAGCTGATCGGATTGTTCATCGTGGAGCTCTTCAAATCCACCTGGGTGGTGGCTCTGCAGGTGACACGGCCGAAGCTGAACATTCAACCGGGGATCTTCCGCTCGGAGACCATTCTCAAGACGGAGTTCGAAATTACTCTCCTGTCCGCATTGGTGACCTTGACGCCGGGCTCCGTCATTATGGAGATCGACCCCAAGGCGGGGGTTATGTTTATCCATGCGATGGATGCCAAAGACTACCGGTATAATATAACCAGAACCATGCGCAAGTTCGAAAATGCCATTATAGAGGTGATGCGGTAATGTTCGATAACGTGATGCTTTTGTCCATGTTCCTGCTGTCCATCTCGCTTGTGGTGGCTTTATACCGGGTTATTGTAGGACCCTCAATGCACGACCGCATCTTGGC
>JAEWAA010000549.1 GCA_023391955.1 Bacillota bacterium
GCCTGCAGGGTCAGGACATACCGGCGGATAAAAAAACAGCCCCACAAGAGCACCAGCAGCGCCAGCCCGTACAAGGCGGTTTCCCCGCGCAGACGGGCGGCCGGATCGGCGGCCATCACCGCCAGCATAATGCCGTACCCGGCCAGGAACACAGCCAGGTAGGGCAGCTCATATTTGAAAAACCGCCACAGCTTCATTCGGCGATATACCCCATTCCTTTGCGGGTATTGATCAGATCCTCCATACCCAGCTGGGCCAGCCTGCGGCGCAGGCGGTTGACATTGACGGTGAGGGTATTATCATCCACGAACTGCTCCTCCCGCCAGAGGGCCTGCATCAGCTCCTCCCGGGACACAATTCGGCCGATGCTGCGCATAAACAGCTGCATGATGATGAACTCATTGCGGGACAGCTCGGTGCTTGTCCCCTGATAGTGCAGCGTGGAGTTGGCCACATTCAGGGTCAGCCCCCGGTGTGCTAATTGCAAGCTCTCCTCGTGGTACAGATAGTTGCGCCGCAGCAGGGCGTTCACCTTGGCCACCAGCACCCCCAGATCGAAGGGCTTCTGGACAAAGTCGTCGGCCCCCATGTTCATGGCCATAATCATGTCCATATTCTGGTTGCGGGAGGAGAGGAACAGAATCGGCACCTTGGAGGCGGCTCTGATCTGCTGGCACCAATGGTAGCCGTCCAGCACAGGCAGGTTAACGTCCAGCAGCACCAGCTGCGGGCCCAGCCGGTTGAACTCCGCCAGCACCTGGTCATAGGCCGTTACCTCATGCACCTGGAACTGCCACTTGCGCAGTGTATCGGCAACAATGGTGCGGATTTTATCGTCATCCTCCACCAGCATAATGGAAAACATCGCGATTCCCCCGTGGAAAAGAGTGCAATCATTTCCTCCAGTATACTAGCTGGCCCGCGGAAACACCAAGCTTGTATATGGGGCGGGAGAATGGATATTTTTGCAGCGACAAGGGGATAGTATTCCTGAAAAGGAGTGAGATTCCATGAGTGCGGAGCAGGAGCAGCTCGTCCGGGAATTATCCGATCAATTGTCGGCCTTCACATACAACTGGAGAAGTTACTGGAGCACCTATTCCTTGTTTACCTGGCAGTTCTGGATATTGGCGGGTGTGGTGCTTATCCCGCTCCTGGTGCTGTTCTGGAAGCTGGACCGGCAGCGGATTCTGCAGGTTCTTTTTTATGGACTGGGTGTGCATGTGGTGGCACTGTATTGCGATTTGTACGGCACCTCCCATGCCATGTGGGTGTATCCCTTCGTGCTGCTGCCGTTTCCTACGGCCAGCTTCGGGCTGGATGCCTCTTTGATCCCCGTATCCTATATGCTGGTGTACCAGTGGACGGTCCACCGCCACAAAAACTATTACCTGTATATGCTGCTGGTGTGCGCCGCCTTCGCCTTTGGGGTGAAGCCGCTGATGCAGATTACCCGGTTCATCCGGATTCGCGACACGACCTATTGGGAGCTTTTCCTGTTCTATGTGGTCATCGGCCTTCTGCCCAAGCTGACAACAGACCTGTTTTTGGCCTTCCAGCGGAAAGCGAAGAGCAGGGTTTAGTGGAAAAAGCGGCTGGAGGGTGCTTTGACTTTATGCGGACCCCCTCAGCTTATTGCCGCCAGGACAGTGTCCTGGCGGTTTTCAGTTTGTCCGTATGCTTACCTGCAACCGCTGCCGGGTAAAGATGTGATACCGACAGAAAGCGTAAAGGAGGAAGCATAATGAAATGGAGCGGCAGAAGAGGCAGCGCCAATGTGGAGGACCGGCGTGGAATGGGCGGAGGGAAGCTGGTGGGAGGCGGAATCGGCGGGATTCTGATATTGCTCCTGGTAACTCTGCTGGGCGGAAACCCTGCGGATATCCTGGGCAATCTGACCGGCGGCTCCAGCCAGCAATCGGCTTATCAGGGCACGGCCCAGGAGGAGGAGCTGGCCCAATTTGTTTCTGTGGTTCTGGCCGACACGGAGGAGGTCTGGGAGGAGCTGTTCCGGGAGCGGGGAATGCAATACAAGGACCCGGTGCTGGTGCTGTACAGCGGAAGCGTAAGCTCGGCTTGCGGCCGGGCTACCTCGGCGGTGGGGCCCTTCTACTGCCCGGGCGATCAAAAGCTGTACATAGATCTGAGCTTCTATGATGAGCTGCAGCGGACCTTCAAGGCCCCCGGTGATTTTGCCATGGCCTATGTGGTGGCCCATGAGGTCGGGCACCATGTGCAGACTCTTCTGGGCACCTCGGCCCAGATGGACGCGCTGCGCCAGAAGCTAAGCGATACCGAGTACAACCGGATGCAGGTCAAAATGGAGCTGCAGGCGGACTACTTCGCCGGGGTATGGGCTCATCACGCGGAGGATATGGAGGTTCTGGAGGTTGGGGACATTGATGAGGCACTGACAGCGGCCAATGCCATCGGCGATGATACCCTGCAGAAGCAGGCCCAGGGTTATGCTGTCCCGGACAGCTTCACCCACGGCACCTCCGAGCAGCGCAAGCGCTGGTTTCAGAAGGGCTACGAAAGCGGCATGATTGAGGGCGGGGATACCTTCAACGCCGGTGAGCTCTAAGCAGGAAGCGTGATTTGTGCCTCTGTAGGTATGACAAATTTCACAAGTCCCGGAACTTAACGGCTTCGGGGCTTTTTTCCATTGATATTTATTCAATTATTTACATAATTCGATAATATACTGCTTGATTTTTCAAATTATTTGGTATATATTGTAGAAAATTGCCTTAATACACACCATAATAATCCAGAACGGAGAGATCATTAATGTCTAACCAGAATTACGGAGTTACGCTGAATACTTCCGAAAAAACCATTATTTCTCGGGCTTCCGGCTTTATTAAGGTAGAGGACGCTGCCGAAATTATCCGTCAGCTGAAGGATGCCATCCAGAAGGTAAACACCAAGGATTATGCACTGATTGTAGACGGCAAGGACGCCAAGACCGTTTCCGCCGATGTGGTTCCCCTGCTTCAAGAGGTAATGGCCCTTTATACCACTACTCCTTTCAAGGCCAAATACATGGTTGAATTGAGCTCGGGCATCCAAGCTAATCAAGTGAAGCGGGTAGCCGGCGATCACAATGAGCTGGTGAAGATCGGTTCCGTGGAAGACGCTATCGCAGATTTCAAGAAGCTGTAAGAGAATAGTCGAACCGAAATAACAAGCCCCGTGGGCGCAGTGATGCGCTACGGGGCTTTTTTATGCATCGTATGAAGGAAGTATGGCTTATTTCAGAAGCGCACCATCGAACTTATACAGGAACCCCGAGATAATGTAACCCGCTCCGGCGGACATGAAGATTACATTATCCCCATCCTTGATTTTTCCGTCCTGAAGGGCGTGGCTCAGTCCGAAGATGGGGCTGGTATGGCCGGTATAGCCATACTTGTTCCCCACAAAGGTATACAGCCGGGGATCATCCTCCAGACCCAGGTTTTTCAAGGCTTCCTTAATGGCATAAATGGAGAATTGCGAGAAAATGATGTGATCGATTTGCTTCAGCTCAATGCCGTTGCGCTGGGCCAGCTCACGGATCAGGATGTTCCACTTTTCCGGCAGGAAGTCGAAATCCACCGGCTCCCAGCCGCCCTTGCGCTTAGCCACGGGAAGGGACTCGTCATGGATGCGGGTCATACCGCTGTCGGGCATGGTGGTCATCCGGTAATAGCTGCTGTCGGAGAAAAATTCGGAATCGATCACTCCGAAGCGTTCGTCGCTTTCCACACGCTCCAGAACTACTGCTGCGCCGGAATCTCCCCACGCGCCGTAATACAGCTCATCATCCTCATTGCACCAGGGAGAAATATGTACGC
>JAEWAA010000630.1 GCA_023391955.1 Bacillota bacterium
ATCCTTATCCGATCCCCAGCTTCTCGGGCGGCTCCTGGAGCATCTCAAGCTTTCCGGTCTGGATTCCTCGCAATTTATATTCGAGATTACCGAACGGCATTCCATTAATGACTTCGAGCAGATGGCAAGTATTGTCCGTTCATACCGCACCCAGGGCTTCCGGTTTGCGGTGGATGATGCAGGCTCCGGCTATTCCAGTCTTCAATCCATCTCCGAGCTGATCCCCGACATTATTAAGATCGACAAGTCGGTGATCCGCAATATCGACAGGGAAGCGGTGAAGCAGGCCATGCTCCGGTCGCTCCTGTACTTTGCGGAGAATATCAACTGTACGGTCATTGCCGAAGGCGTGGAGCGGGAGGAAGAAGCCAACGTGCTGCTGCAGAATCAAGTGCATATGGGCCAGG
The DNA here is from genome assembly GCA_023391955.1 of Bacillota bacterium. Taxonomy (GTDB): domain Bacteria; phylum Bacillota; class Bacilli; order Paenibacillales; family NBRC-103111; genus Paenibacillus_AR. The sequence goes on from JAEWAA010000630.1 coordinate 408, forward strand.
GCTATTATTTTGCCAGACCCCAACCCTTCGAGCACGGACGCAACGTCATCCAGTTCCAAAGCCTCAAGGAAAAAATTATACATATGCGTAAAGCAGCATCCGGTCAATAACGGTAAAACCTTACATAGAGCATCCTTCCCGCTTGCCGGGATGGATGCTTTTATATGGCAACTATGATAAGATAGATAGGAATCTTTATAAGCAGCGGGGGGAGAACTTATGTCCATTGATAGAATACTTCACAAGGCGGAAGCCGGAGGACGGATCAGTGTGGAGGAATGCGTAAGCCTCTTCGAGTCCGATCAGGTGGAGAAAATCGGAGCTTCTGCTGACAAGGTGATGAAACGATGGAATCCGGAACCCATTACCACCTTTGTGGTTGGCCGGAATATCAACTATACCAATATCTGTGACGTGTATTGCCGGTTTTGCGCGTTTTACCGTTCGGTAGACAGTGACCAGGGTTATGTGCTCCCGGATGAAGCCATTTTCCGCAAGATTCAGGAAACGGTGGATGTGGGCGGTACGGAAATTCTGATGCAGGGCGGCACCAACCCGAATCTGCCGTTCTCGTATTATACGGATCTGCTCAAGGGGATTAAATCGCGTTTTGATATAACCATGCACTCGTTCTCTCCGGCGGAGATCCTGAAGATGAAGGAGGTCTCCGGAGGTTTGTCACTGGAGGAGGTTATTCGGCAGCTGATGGCGGCTGGTCTGGATTCCTTGCCCGGCGGGGGTGCAGAAATTCTCGATGACCGGACCCGGCAGAAGATCAGCCGGAAGAAGGGCTCCTGGCGGGACTGGATGGAGGTTATGCAGACCGCCCAACGTCTGGGAATGAACACCACGGCTACCATGGTAATCGGCTTCGGAGAAAGTATGGAGGAGAGGGCTTTGCATCTGCTCCGTGTCCGCGATGCCCAGGATGACTGTATTGTCAACAAGTATCCTTCCGCAGGTTTCCTGGCCTTTATCCCCTGGACGTTCCAGCCGGATAACACCAACCTCAAGAAGGAGCGTACCACACCGGAGGAATATCTGAAGACATTGGCTATCAGCCGGCTGATGCTGGACAATGTTCCCCACTTCCAGTCCTCATGGGTGACGATGGGACCGGAGATTGGCAAGCTGTCCTTGTCCTACGGCGCGGATGACTTCGGCAGCACCATGATGGAGGAGAATGTGGTTTCCGCCGCGGGTGCGACGTATAAGGTGAATATTGAGCTGTCGGTGCAGCTGATCCGGGAAGCAGGCAAAATTCCTGCCCAGCGGAACACCCGGTACGACATTCTGCGGATGTTTGATGACGAAGCCAAGGTGGACAGGGATTTTGTGATGCAAAATTAGGAATACTAGGAATACGATGAAGTAAGGAAAATTGAAGGGATGGCGACAATGGCGTACCAAGCAAAAGTTGTTGAAGCAGAAATTGTAAGTGAAAATAAGCAAAACGGGTTCTTTGAGATTGTGGCCGTTCTTTCGGACCGCAACCGCTGCCGTATCTCCTTCGAGCGCAACCCCGAAACGGGCGAGCCGAAGGCAACCCATATCAACCGGCTGTACACCGTACCCTGCGGCATCTGCAAGAAGGATTTCCTTTGTTATTGCCTGAACCGGTACATGGACGTCCTCGGCGAACAAGCGCTTGAAGTGGCCGGGGTTACGAAGGTATCCTAATACTTTCCCTAAAGGAGAATCGTCATTTATGATTACATGCGACGCATGCGGCAAAGTCAACGGTGAAGGCGATATCGGCGAGCACTGGATTTGTGACAGCTGCAAGGTGCCGGAGCCTGCTGACGATAAGAAGAAGGCTGAAGACGGAAACAAAGGACACGAGCATAAGCATTCCTGACCATACAACCGGCCCCCAAGGGCCGGTTATTTTTTTGGTGCTGATGGCGTCCGTTGTTAAATGGAGCCCTTCCTTCCATATTGTTGTTCGTATATCCCCATCGGTGGGGCATATACTTAAAAAACAGTCCCCAGCAATATCCCCCAGAGGTTTTTGTTAAAAAACAGCACTTGGGAAGGGAGTGAGCGCAAAATGAAATCATTGGCCATCCGGGTATCGGATCATCCTGCCCTGCAAAGCCAGAAGCTGCATGACCGGATGACAGCCAGCATGGGTACGGTATTGTTGAATACGGCATTGGAATTCCGCCGCTACCCGGGCTATTCGGAGGTTGTTCTGGAGTTTTTTGGCGGTGCCAAGGGGTTGGGTAAGGGAGCAAAAAGTTTGCAGGAGTGGCCGGAGGCTATCGGAAGGGTCCTGGCTGATTTCATTGTGGACGAATGTGAAGAAGAGCTGCTTCGCCGCCTGATCCAAAAAGACAAGCGTTATTCCGAAGGCGAGCAAGAAGAGATTCTGGCATACTGCAGGCAATTGGAGGAGGTAAGCGATTTTGCTCCCGCGGCATTGGCGGAAGCCTCTCCCGGCCGGGCACGCAAACGCAGCCTGCTGCTTCAGGATCTGGAGGATTGCCTCCGCCCTGGCGCCACATTTGATCTGGACGGGTTTTTCCGGTTCCGGCTGAAGCGTTATGGAGCCGAGCTGAAGGAGATGCTTGAATACGCCTCGGATGAATATCTGATGGACCAGCAATATAAGGAGTTTATTTCACTGCTCCGCTACTTTGTTTATGTTCAGGATTCCAAGATGCCCTTGGCCCACATCATTCACCCGGGGGGACATAATTTCTTGCTTCTGGACAGCGAGTTAAACCCGATCGATACGGAAAAGCTGGACACCACCTACAAGGTGGAGTTTATGGACAAGGATTATAATTTGGAGGATATGATTGTCAGCTCCCTTCTGACCATTGCCCCGGAGAGGATCTGTATCCATACCCGGGAGCCGGAGCTGCCGGTCATCAAAACCCTCGCTCAAATATTCGAAAACCGCACGGAGATCTGCGAGCTGTGCAGGTCCTGTGAATCGATATCCGCTCCTTTGGAGCAGAAGGATAAATTGTCCCCTTGATTTGAGGAGAGGGGTTGCTTTATAATATGGAATATGTTTGGCGCTGACCAAAGACATGGGCCTCTGGTTCACGGAACAGAGAGGGAAGCCTTGGCTGCAAGCTTCTCCCGGTAACGAATCATGGGCTTACCCCTTTGCGAGCTGAAGAATGGAAGGTTGTTTCCTCTGTTACGGCGGAGCCGTGAGTAGGGAGCAATGAGTATATTCTGCCGGGGCATTCCCGTTACCGGATGATCACAAGAGGGCACCTGCCGCGGATTTCCTAACTAGCGAAAACGCTGCAGATTGCTGAATTAGGGTGGAACCACGAGCTGACGCACTCGTCCCTTCAGGGATGAAGTGCGTTTTTTGCATGCTTATTATTTTTCTGAAATGAGGGGACGACACAATGGCGAATGCAACCGGCATTGACAATGTTAAAGTAACGCTGCCCGATGGGGCGGTACGGGAATATCCCAAAGGCACTACAATCGAGGGAGTGGCGGAATCCATCAGCTCCGGGCTGAAGAAGAACGCTCTGGCCGGCAAGGTGAACGGCAAGGTTGTGGATTTGGCAACTGCGCTCCAGGAGGATGCGGAGGTAGCCATTATTACCGGCGACTCCGAAGAAGGAGTGGAAGTGCTCCGGCACAGCTGCGCCCACCTGATGGCCCAAGCCATCAAGCGCGTATTCAAGGACCAGCATGTGAAGCTGGGCATCGGTCCGGTTATTGAGGACGGCTTCTATTATGACATCGACATGGAAACACCGGTTTCCTCCGAGGATTTTGCCAGAATTGAGAAGGAAATGGAGCGGATCGTCCAGGAGAATCTGCCTGTGACCCGCAGAGAGGTATCCCGTGAAGAGGCCCTGCGGATCTACACGGAGCAAAATGATCCTTTGAAGCTGGAGCTGATCCGTGATCTGCCGGAGGACTCCGTCATCTCCATCTATGAGCAGGGTGAATTTTTTGATCTGTGCCGCGGGCCCCATGTGCCTTCCACCGGCAAGATCAAGATATTCAAGCTTCTGAGCCTGGCCGGCGCATACTGGCGCGGCGATGCCAAGAACAAGATGCTGCAGCGGATTTACGGTACTGCCTTCAACAAAAAGGCACAGCTGGACGAGCATCTTCATTACCTGGAGGAAGCCAAAAAGCGGGATCACCGGAAGCTGGGCAAGGAGCTGAAAATTTTCTCCTTCGCCAAGGAAGTGGGCCAGGGTATTCCCCTGTGGTTGCCTAACGGCGCCAAGCTCCGCCGCACCATGGAACGGTATATCGTGGATCTGGAGGAGCGTCTCGGATACCAGCATGTATATACTCCGGTGCTTGGCAATGTGGAGCTTTACAAAATTTCCGGCCACTGGGACCACTATCAGGAGGACATGTTCCCGCCGATGGCGCTGGACAATGAAGAATATGTGCTGCGCCCGATGAACTGCCCCCATCACATGATGGTATACAAAAGCGACATGCGCAGCTACCGGGATCTGCCGGTACGGGTTGCCGAGCTGGGTATGATGCACCGCTACGAAATGTCCGGCGCCCTCACCGGTCTTCACCGGGTCCGGGCTATGACGCTGAACGACGCCCATATCTTCTGCCGTCCCGACCAGATTAAGGAAGAATTCGCCCGGGTGGTGAATCTGATCCGCCGCGTATACGAGGATTTCGGCATTAAGGAATACCGTTTCCGCCTGTCCTACCGGGACCCTAAGGATACCGAGAAATATTTCCCCAACGATGAAATGTGGGAAACCTCCCAGCGAATGCTGAAGGAAGTGGTAGAGGAGCTGGGGCTGCCTTATTATGAAGCGGAAGGGGAAGCCGCCTTCTACGGCCCCAAGCTGGACGTACAAATCAAAACGGCGCTGAAGAAGGAAGAAACCCTCTCCACCGCCCAACTGGACTTCCTGCTGCCGGAGCGCTTCCAACTGGAATACACCGGCGACGACGGCCAGAAGCACCGTCCGGTGGTTATCCACCGCGGCATTATCAGCACCATGGAGCGGATGACTGCATACCTGCTGGAAAATTTCGCTGGCGCGTTCCCTACCTGGCTGGCGCCGCTTCAGGCCCGAGTAATCCCCGTATCTCCAGCCTTCGAGGCGTATGCGGCAGCCTGCAATGAGAAGCTGGCAGAAGCCGGCATCCGGGCGGAAGCCGACCAGCGCAATGAGAAGCTGGGCTACAAGATCCGTGAAGCGCAGCTGGAGAAAATTCCGTACATGCTGGTCTGCGGCGAAAATGAAGCTAACAGCGACACCCTCTCCGTGCGGATGCGCGGCGGAGTGGACAAGGGTGTCATGAGCCTGGATGATGTTGTGGCTCTGATCACCGAGGATATTGCCACCAAAACCAAAACAGAATAAACAAGTTGAACACATATTGGTAAAGAAAAAGCGCGAAACTCGCGCTTTTTCTTTTTTTTCCTAAGGGCACGCATAACCCTCCTGAATTTGGGAATCGTATTAGCGAAGTTTGCCTGGGGATAGGATGTTCCCCTGCAGGGCAACCTTCATTATTAGGGGAGGGTATATCACTACATGAGCGATGGCAGGTTAGTCAGTTTGGTGCAGCGTACGGGAATGTTGGTTCTTTGGATCAGCTTAATCACGTGTTTGCTTCCAAACAGCAATACCGGCAATATCCTGCAGGAAATGGGAATGGATGCTTCTGCAGCCTCCTTGGGGGAGGCCAAGGCGGAAGCCGCCCACCTTTTTGCAGGCCCCACCCGGTTTCCGGCAGCCGCAACACAGACGGAGCACACATCCCAGCAGGCCGGCGCCGCAGCAGGCAATACCGTTACCGAGCAGAATGAAGCCGCTCTGGTTAAGGAAGTGCTGGGGCGGATCCGGACCTCTCATCTGGAGAATGTGGATCCGGATCATATAGAAATGGTGGAGGTAGTGGCTACCGGCTATACCGCCGGCAAGGAGTCCACCGGGAAATCCCCGGGCCACCCCGAATATGGCATTACCTATTCCGGCGTAAAGGTCCGTAAGGACGATTTCTCCACCATTGCCGCCGACCCGGCGATTTTTCCCATTGGGACCATTATGTATATCCCGGGGTATGGTTTCGGCGTGGTGGCCGATACGGGCGGCGCCATCAAAGGACATAAGATTGATCTTTATTTTGTCACCAAGCAGCAGGTTTATGAGCAGTGGGGCAAACGCAAGGTGAAGGTGCTGGTGCTGCGCAAGGGCAGCGGCCGAGTGACCGAAGCGATGATGAATGACCTGAACAATGCAGCAGACGCCATTCCGGTGGAAAAGTCCTTGGATCTGCTGGCTGATTTGGGTCGCAAGGAATAGAAATGAACGAATCCGGACAGGCTCTGTTTTCCCACATATGGGAAGACGGGGCCTGTTTGGCTTGCCACCCGAGGCGGCATGTGTAAAAATAGGAAGGACTAAAGAAAAAGGAGATGGAGTATGAATTTTCTTCAAAAGACACGCGCATCGTGGCTGGCGTTAGTTTTGACGCTGGTACTGCCGGTTCTGCCGGCCCATGCTGAAACAGGACCTTCCGTAGAAGCGGAAGCCGCGGCAAGCAGCCCGAGTGCTTGGGCAATGGAGGATGTGGCTTACACCAAGCTCCACCAATTGGCGGCAGAGCCGTTTTTTGCGGACTACCAAGCGCCTGCTACGGTTGGCGAGCTGAATGCTGTTGGCTCCGCGCTGGAGCAAAAGCTGGCTGCGCGTTTGCAGTCGGTGACGGATGGAGTTTACGGTAAAGAACCGGCCGCAGTGGAAGTATCGGGTATAGCGGCAACCCGGCAGGACGCAGCTGTAGTGTTGTATGCGGCTATCCGGGACAGCCTGCCCCAGATCAAACCGGTAACTGGCAAAACGGCGGTTTATCCGGAGCTGGACGCGTTGACCGGAGATACGGCGGAAGCGGTCCGTTATGTGGCCGACCACGGCATTCTGAAGGGCAAGCAGGACGGAAGCCTGAATCTGGCCGATCCGTTGACCCGGGAGCAGCTTCTTTCCCTGACGTACCGGACTTATGAGTTTGTTGTCCAGGAAAGCAATACCGCCTCCAAGGGGCTGGTGTGGAAGGTGACGGGAGGCAAAAGCCCCGTTTACGTGCTGGGCTCCATCCATATCGGGGACATCAGTATTTACCCGTTGGACAACCTGATTAAGGACGCATATGAAGGCTCGTCCTACCTGGCGGTGGAAGCGGATGTAACCCAGGATGCCGAAGGCATTTCGTATATGGGCGAAAAGGCTGTTTTCTCTGACGGCAGCACCCTCGATAAGCATGTATCGGCAGAAACCTACAAGCTGTTTGCGGAGACCATGGAGAAGGCAGGCATCGGCGAGGATGTGTACAAAACACTGAAGCCTTGGTATGCGGCTTTGCTGCTGCAAAACCTCAGCTTGTCCGAGGCTTCGTATAGCGCCAACCTGGGACTGGACGTTTACTTCCTGTCGGAAGCCGCCAAAACCCAAAAGCCTGTTTTGCAGGTAGAGGGCATCAAGTTCCAGGTGGATATGTTCGATTCCTTCGACCCTAAGCTGCAGGAGGAATTTTTGTCGGAAACGCTGAAGGCCAGCCAAGGCCAAACGGCTGAAGCTGCAGCCGGCGGACAGAACAGCGGAGAGTCCGCTGCCAATGCCCAGGCGCAAATGATGCAGTCTCTTTTGCATCACTGGAGCACCGGAAATGCGGAGGAATTCGGCAAGCTGATCGCCCGCTCCAATGAAGCGGAAGCCGGCGAGAGCGAATTTAACCGGATTTTCTGGGATGAGCGCAACAAGAATATGTTCCATGCGGTAGAAAAATATCTGGGCGATGCGGCCGGCCACAGCTATTTTGTGGTGGTGGGTGCAGGTCACCTGTTCGGCGATACCGGTGTATTGAAGGAGCTGGAAAAAGCCGGATATACGATGGAGCAGCTGCTGGACTAATTGCTTATTACAAAAAAACCGTCAGGAAAGCCGATGAGGCTCATCCTGGCGGTTATTATGTTTTAGCGGTTTTTTAATTTTTCGATTTCGGTATGAAGCTTCAGCTGATCATAGTGGATGATCTTGATGCTGTATTCATGATTGCCGATGTCGGTGTCATGCCTCTGAAGGTGCAGCTCAAAACGTTTGACATCCTCGTTTGTATCCAGAACGGCTCTGCGGATGAGAGGAATATCAGCCGCCAGCGCTTCTACATGCTCCCGCCGCGCTTCTACATGCTCCAGCCGCGCTTCTACATGCTCCAGCCGCGCTTCTATATGCTCCAGCTGCGCTTCGACATGCCCCATCCGGGTGTCCAATTGGTCCAAGCGAATTTCCACTCTCTCCAATCGGGTGTCCATTTTATCCAGGCGCTGGTGAATCTGTTCTTGCCCCTTATGGAGCAGCTGCATGTGTTCCAAAATTTGCGTCAAAACCTGCTCGCTCATAGCATCCCTCCTGTTAGCTTTCTTGGGGATTGTGACCCCATTATACCTTCTCCCCTCCTTATCTGACAATTGCGTAATGTCTCCTGTCGAACATGCGAGAGAACTCAAAAGGCGCCGCAGCTCCCGGACGGGATACCGCAGCGCCTGCTTGGCGTCTGGTTTGTTCATGCATAGTATAGCATGTAGGCCCTGGCGGGTAAACAGACAAACCCTTCATTAGTCCGTCCGTCCATGCTGCCTGCAAAAGTGCATCTAATTTGATCCTTGATGCCCCTTTGGCCCATCCATCCTGCAAAAGTGCATCTATTTTTCGCCAGAACAGCCGAACGGATGCAACTGGCGGGAAATAACTGCACTTTTGCATTTAGACTTCCCATTCAGGCTAAGGAGCCGGGAAAATAACTGCACTTTTGCATCTGGCATCTGATCAAGCAACTCTTCGGCTTTGAAGGGCGGCAGACCGGACGTGTCCCAGCTATCAACCGGATATGTCACAGCTATCAATTAGAGGCAGGAGCGGCAACCGGGATCGGCTTGTTCTGGCTGTCTGCGTAAGGCTGGTCCAACAACGTCATCAGCTCGTTTTCCCAAAGCCGGTTAATTTCCGCCAGCTCCTCTGCTGTCAGCGGCGGGCAGTCCGGGGCTGCGGCAAACTCCTTCAGGCTCACCTCAGAGGTGATGTTGGGGAGCACGGAAGCTACCACGGGGGAGGACAGGGAGAAGAGAATGGCAGCCTGTCCGATGGTCCGGCCTGTTTCCGGTCCGTACAGGAAGCCCAGCTTCTCCACAGCCTGTAACCCGCGGCCCATCCAGTCGTGTTTGCGGTGGTTCCGGTGGTCCGACTTATCGTAATGCTTGGCCGGATTATAGGAGCCGTCCAGGAGACCGGAGGCGTGGGGGACCCGCACAACCAGCCCGATTCCGCTTTCCTCGGCAGGCTGCAGGAACTTGTTGGTGGGCCACTGCTCCAGCAGATTGTAGATCACCTGCATCATGGACATGCCCTTGCGGTGGCGGAGTGCCCACAAGCCCTCATCATGCCAGCCGATGTCCGGTCCCAGGGCCGGTCCGTATGCCCGGATTTTCCCTTCCTCCTTCAAACGCTCCAGCGTCTCAAAAACTGCGTCATCCTGCAGCGTTTCTTGACGGACATTGTGCAGCTGATAAAGGTCGATATAGTCGGTGCCCAGGCGGCGCAGGCTCTGCTCGCAGGCATAGCGGATATGCTCCGGTGTCCACAGCTGGGGCATTTCGGAAAAACCCTTGCGTTCACCTTTTTGACTATAGATGTCGTATCCGAACTTGGTGGCAATCACAAGCTTGTCCCTTTTGCCCTGGAAGGCTTCCTGTAGAATGGTTTCCCCTTCTCCAAGTGCATAGGTATCAGCCGTATCATAGAAAGTAATGCCTGTATCCAGCGCCTCCTGCAGAAGCCGTACCCCAAAGCTCCGGTCCTTGACTCCCCACCAGGTGGTGGCCACCGACCAAACGCCAAAGCCAACCTCCGATACCCGTAAATCCGTTCCTGTCAATGTGCGGTATTTCACTCCGAGTCCTCCCTTGGATATTCATTCTAACGTAAGATTAAGTTTATCATAAAGGACAGGGAAATTCGAAAATTCGCGTACCGCATTACATAAAACCACCAGACGAATCTCATAATACGAATGGCGAGGAGGTGATTTCCATGGCCAAAAACAGCAAAAGCAAACGGGCTCCCCAGGACAATGCTGAATTCGCGGACGAAATCTCCGTGAAGAATATAAGCAAACCTGCTAAAGGCGCATCCGACAAAGCGAATAAATAGGCGGTTATCCGCCGCGGAGGAAGAGACGCGCGCTCTTCCTTTTTTATTGCCGGAAGAGTCCGTCTCCGTCCCGGGACCGAGACGAGGCTCCTCCCGCCGCCTCTTTTCGGCTCCCGCAAAAACGGCTACACTAGAGCTATAC
>JAEWAA010000006.1 GCA_023391955.1 Bacillota bacterium
CAACCGGTATGGCATTCAGGCTGATGCGCTGCATAACGAAATTGTCCCGCTGCAAAAGCAGATTGCCCTCATAGCGGATGCCGGTTTTATTGATGTCCATCAGGCAACGAAAAACGCCACCTTGGAGCAATTCCCGGATTATGTGCACGGCAATGCCGCAGGATACACATGGATTGCGGAGGCTGTTTACGCCGGCATCAAGGCATCTCCGGCGCCGAAGCCATCGCCGGTAGCCCAAGTGCTTCCCGTAGCGGTGAAGTCGCTCATCGGACAGACGCCCAAGCTGCCGCTTTATGCTCCGGTAGTTTATGCGGATGGAAGCACCGGAATCGCTGAGGTCAACTGGAGGCTGGATGGCCTTGTGTTCAACACTCCCGGCATCGTCCAGGTGCCCGGCAAGCTGAAGGGGCTGGAGGTAAATGCCACCGCTGCTATCGAAATAACCCCCGGATGGGGATTGGATGAATTGGTGAAGGAAACCCGCAGCAGGACAGTAGAGCTCTCCATTCCTGTAGGAGAAGGGCTAGGCACCTATAGCCAAGCCGCTTATGATGCTCTACTGGCAGCGTTGGACCATGCGGAGGAGCTGGCGGCAGACGGAAATCTGACGGAGGAGCAGTTTAGAGGAGCACGGGACGCTCTTGCCGGGGCGGAGGCGGCTTTATCAGGCTCGCTCAAGCTGACGCAGGATGGTCTGGCCTATCACGCGTACCGGGATTTCGAAACCGATACAACAGGCAAGCAGCCCTTCGGGATTGAAGCCACCAAGGTCCAGAATGGCGGTGCGGCGCAGATTGTGGAGGAGGATGGGAATACCTTCTTGCGGCTGACCACGGGCATCGGCAAGGGTTATACCAATATGTTCCTTCCCTACACGGAGCAGGTGACTGCAGCCGGGGATCAGAAGGTTGTGATTGAATATTCCGCCCGTTTCAAAGCGGGACTACAATACGCCAATGCCTTCCTGCCCAGAAACCAGACCGGCGCTTATGCCATGACCATTGCCTTCGAGAACGCAGGCAATGATCCGTGGATCAAGGTTACCGACGGGTCCGCCAGGAAAAATGTGCAGCCCTTCCGGTACGATACCTGGCATCATTTCAAAATCATAGCGGATATGTCCGCGGAGACGTACAGCGTCTATATGGATGATGCGGTCATTGCGGAGAATTTTGCTTTCCGCACGCCGGGCAGCACAGCATTAACCGGGCAAGTGTTTGGTATCGACAATTTCGCCAACGGACAGGTGGACTTCGATAACATCAAGGTAATAGTCACTGGTGCACCGGAGAAAGCCGAGCAACCTGCTCCGGAGGACCTTGGCAAAATTGATGAAACAGCAGCAGGCGCCAACGACGGGCGTATTCAGGGTGTGGATGCCGCTATGGAATGGTCAACAGACCAAGGAAACAGCTGGTCCGGCGTAGAGGGAGCTGCCATTTCTGGTCTGGCGCCGGGGAGGTATTGGGTCAGGTATCAGGAAACCCTAACCCATAAAGCAAGTCTCCATGTGGAAATCGACATTCTGCCTTTTTTTCCATCAGGCCATGTTACCGGGGTAAGCCTGGACACTACCCATGTTCAGCTGTACACCAACTATGGAAACCCTGCTGTTCAGCTCCATGCACAGGTAAAGCCCGCTGACGCAGTTAACAAGGAAGTCACCTGGAGCACTTCGGATTCCGTTGTCGCCTCCGTATACGGCGGTCTTGTCACAGCTCATTCCGCGGGTACGGCCAGAATCACCGTGACCACTGTGGATGGCGGTTATTCGGATACCGCAACCGTAACCGTGAGTGTGTACGGCGGCCCGCAGAACCCGGGGAATCCGCCGGTCCCGGTTGAAGGCGTGAGTTTGAAACAAACCAGCGTCCAGCTGTATACCAACTATGGAAGCCCAACTCTTCAGCTCACCGCTGATGTGACGCCCGCTGACGCTGCTGATAAAGCTTTGTTATGGACGACATCAAACCCGGCGGCAGCGACAGTTGACGGCAACGGTCTTGTCCATGTCCGTGGGTTGGGCACAGCCAGGATTACGGTGACCACAGCAGACGGGGGTTACACAGCGTTCTGTGATGTGACAGTAGGGGAATATACTTCAGGGGGTAGTGATCCGGGCAGCACAGAGGAGGAGTCTTCGGGCTCCACTGGGCCCGGTCCGGTTGCGTCTGCTCCTGTAAAAAATGGGGATGGCAGCACAACCGCCACAGCCACTGATCCGGTTACCGGAGCGGTCACGGAAACCACCAATTGGCCCAACGGCGACCGTAAGATCATCACGAAGGAACGCAACGGCACTGTCACCGAGGCCATCACCAGACAGGACGGCAGCAAACAGGAGAATGTAACCAAACCGGATGGAAGCAGCCATTCGGTGGTTACGGATAACCGGGGAGTCCGGGTGGAGACCATCACCACCTCTGCAGGAGGGATTACGGCCAACATTCGTCTTCCCCAAGGTGTGACAGAAGCGCGGATCACCATCCCTCTTCCCAAAGCCTCCGTTTCCACGGTAGCCGTTAGGGTAAGGGAAGACGGAACCCGCTCGGTTCTGGGAAACTCTATCCCCGCAGGCAGCGGGATCAGCTTTACGGTCAAGGGTGATATGGCTGTACAGATCATGGATAATCCGGTTGTCTTTACGGATGTGCCCGGCGGTCATTGGGCAGCCGAAGCCGTAGCCTTTACCGCCAGCCGCGGACTTTTCTCCGGAACGGAGCAAGGCATATTCTCTCCGGAGATATCCTTGAGCAGGGCCATGCTCTTCACCGTGCTGGCGCGTCTGGAGGGTGTGGAGACTGAGGGCGGAGATCATTGGTACAGCAAGGCACAGGATTGGGCGGCAGCCTTCGGGATCAGTGACGGCAGTGCACCTGAAGCTGCCATTACCCGTGAGCAGCTGATCACCATCCTGCACCGGTATGCCGGGCAGCCAACTGTCGCCGAAGCACGCAAAAGCTTTGCGGATAGCGGTGACATCTCTCCTTGGGCCAAGGAAGCTATGGACTGGGCAGTAGATGCGGGCATTCTTAACGGCAAACCGGAGAATCGCCTAGAACCGGGCGGCGTTGCTACTCGGGCAGAGGTATCCGCTATGCTGATGCGTTTTGTGGTTTGGAAGGGTAACTAAAAGGAGAGATCGGATAAAAGGTAAAAACCAAGGAACCAGTGGATTGTTTCCGCTGGATTCCTTGGTTTTTTTGGCATCCGGTTTCATCTTCAGGAAATGTTTGGCTTATATTCAGGGGGGATTCAGGAAGCGCCTATAAACTAAAGTTATATCCCAATCACACCAGAAAGGATGTGCAAGCTCTTTATGCGAATGCGTTTGCGTTCTACATCGTTCCTGCTCGCGGGAATGCTGACCTTATCCTCTGTCCTGTTTTCCCCGGTGGCCGGGGCAGCTAGTCCTACAGAAACCTTGATTACACTATCTGATAGCGGAATAAAAGTGGATGGTCAAACAGCCTCCACGGACTCCTCCTCCGCGGTTTATACAGGGGCAGATATTGTTTATTACAAAGCTGGACAAGGCTCCGCGTACGGAGAAGGAACGGCCAAGGATGAACATGAGGCCAGTGAGGCTGAAGCACACACGGTAGTGACCATAACGGAGCCGGGGACATACCGCGTTTCCGGTACATTGTCGGCCGGCCAGTTGGCCATTGACCTTGGCGAGGATGCCGCAGAGGACCCTTCAGCGGTGGTGAAGCTGATTTTGGATGGCGTCTATATTACTTCCACGGTGGCGCCGGCCGTTATTTTTTACAACGTATATGAG
>JAEWAA010000075.1 GCA_023391955.1 Bacillota bacterium
GTCCGTTGGCGCAGCGGGGTAACCTCAAAAAGACGGTGTGGAGACCACGCACAAGCCACTCGAAAGCCACTCTCAATCAACCCGCAATCCACCCGCAATCCAACTCATAAGCTTTACCGGGCGTGCGTAACAAACGGCTGATCTTGCCGGGGTACACTTTTTAGTATATTCATATTGTATTATTTTCATTTAATAAATTTCCATAGATGAAAGATAAATCAGATATTATAATAATCATATCGTTATATCCGAACACTAAGGAGCGATGGTGATGATTCAGGTAAACCGCTATTGGGAGAACCCTGAGGTGCTGCAGGAAAACCGTGAGGCACCTCGGGCTTATTACATTCCATACTCGGACGAGGCCTCTGCAGATTACGCCAAAAGAGGTGCTTCGCCCCATTACCAAACGCTGAACGGCGGTTGGAAATTCAGCTATTACCCCAGTGTTAAGGAGGTGCCGGAGGGCTTTTACCGCGCGGATGCGGAGGTTTCCGGGTGGGACGATCTTGTGGTACCATCCTGCTGGCAGACCAACGGCTATGACCAGCTTCACTATACTAACGTGAATTATCCGATTCCCTTTGATCCTCCGTTTGTGCCCGATGCTAATCCGGCGGGACTGTACGTCAGGGAATTCCGCTTGAAGGATACATGGAAGGACAAGGAACAATACCTGGTGTTCGAGGGGGTCAACTCCTGCTTCTACCTCTGGGTCAACGGGGAATATGCAGGCTACAGCCAAGGCAGCCGGATTCCCGCAGAATTCCGCATTACCGATAAGCTGCGTCCCGGCGTCAACCGGATCGCCGTTATGGTGCTGAAGTGGTGCGACGGGACTTATCTGGAGGATCAGGATCTGTGGAGATTCTCCGGCATCTACCGGGACGTGTATCTGTTAGCCCGGGAGCAGCACCATATCCGCGATGTGTTCAACCGTCAGGAGCTGGCCCCGGACTTTAGCCATGCCGCGCTTCAATGTGAGATTGAAACCACCGGTCCGGTTCAGATTTCGGCTGTATTGAAGGATGCGGCAGGTTCTGCTGTCGCCAACGGAAGCGCTCACATTGACGGCTCTGGCTTGATCAGGCTGGAGGTGCAGAACCCGGTGCTGTGGAACGCCGAGACTCCTTATCTGTACAACCTGTATCTGACGGCCGGAGGAGAGGTGCTGCGTTTTTCCACCGGGTTCAAGGAAGTGAAGGTCCAGGACGGGGTATTCACCGTAAACGGCAGGGCCATCAAGCTCAAGGGTGTGAACCGGCATGATTCCCATCCGCAGCTGGGGCAAACCATTCCGTTGAACCATATGATCCAGGACCTGAATCTGATGAAGGCCCATAATGTGAATACCATCCGTACCTCCCACTATCCCAATGATCCCCGGTTTCTTGAATTATGCGACCGGTACGGCTTCTATGTGGTGGACGAGGCGGACCTGGAGTGCCACGGCGTGGTGAACGCAGGGTCCTGGGAGGCGGGAAGCTTCCACACTTTGACCAATCACCCGGAATGGAAAACTGCCTTTGTGGAGCGGGCTGTCCGGATGGTGGAACGGGACAAAAACCATGCCTGCATTGTCATGTGGTCCATGGGCAATGAATCCGGCTACGGGCCCAATCATATCGCCATGGCGGAGTGGACCCGCAGGCGTGATCCCTCCCGTCCGGTCCATTATGAAGGAGCAGCGGCCAAATATAAGGGCGATCCCAACATTGACTCTTTGGATGTGCAAAGCCGGATGTACGCCTCCATCCCGGAGATGATTGAGTTTGCGGAGAATCCGGACAATACGAAGCCATTGTTCCAATGCGAATACAGCCATGCCATGGGCAATGGCCCCGGTGACCTGAAGGATTATTGGGATGTGATTTACCGTTATCCGAAGCTGATGGGCGGCTGTGTGTGGGAGTGGTGCGACCACGGCATTCTCACTCGAACGGAGGATGGGGTGCCTTATTATGCATACGGCGGAGATTTCGGGGATAAGCCCCATGACGGCAACTTCTGCATAGACGGCTTAGTTAGCCCAGACCGGAAGCCGCATAAGGGTCTGCTGGAACTGAAGCAGGTGATTGCCCCGGTGCGGATCGGCGAGAAGGACTTGGCCGCGGGCCAATTGAGCGTGACCAACCTGTATGATTTTGTCGACCTGTCCGGGCTGGAATTTAATTGGAAAGTTGAAAAGGACGGGGAGTGTGCAGCTCAAGGGGAGCTCTCCGGAGTAAACGCAACGCCCGGTGAAAGCTGCATCGTGCAGGTGCCTTACGCGCTTCCGGCGGATGCGGCCGGACGGTATTATCTGACGGTAAGTGTGCGCACCCGTCAAGATTATCCGTGGGCGGAGGCCGGTTATGAGGTGGTGTTCGCCCAGTTCCGTTTGCCTGTCAAGGCTGCCAATGAACCCGTGTTGCCCGCGGCGGCAGTGGAGCCTGTGGTGCCGGTGGAGGCTGAGCAAAGGGGACATGTGCTGGAGGTTTCCGGCTTCGAATTCAGCCATACGTTTGATCTGTACGAAGGTGTGCTGACCGGGATCTCCTATCACGGGGTGCAGATGCTGGCCGCTCCGGCAGGCTTCAACATCTGGCGTGCGCCAACGGATAATGACCGCAACATCCGCCACAAGTGGCAGTTCGAGGGATTCGACCGCGCCGGAATGAAGGTATACAACACCACCTGGTCCAAAACCCAAGCTGGCGGAGTGGAGATTGCAGTCCACTATTCACTTGGGGGATATATTCGCAAGCCGATCCTTCATGGTGAAGCCGTTTGGCAAATAGACCCGGCAGGCGGAATTACACTGGAAACCCGGGTGCAGGTGCGGGAGGATGTACCGTTCCTTCCACGCTTCGGCCTGCAACTGACTATGCCCGCAGGGAATGAAGAGGTGGAATACTTCGGGTACGGGCCCCACGAAAGCTATATGGACAAACGCCACAGCGTCAAGAAGGGCAAGTATCTGGTTACCGTGGACGAAATGTTCGAGAGCTACGTGATGCCCCAGGAAAACGGCTCCCGCTACGGCGCCGACTGGGTGATCGTATCCAATCTGCTGGGGATGGGGCTGAAGTTTGTCTCCGATGCGGACCATTTCTCCTTCAACGCCTCCCACTATACACCCGCGGATCTGGACAAGGCGAAGCACACTTATGAGCTGGCGCCCCGGAAGGAGACCATCGTGCAGCTGGATTACAAGCTGAGCGGAGTAGGCTCCAATTCCTGCGGCCCGGAGCTGCTGGACCAATACCGCCTGAACGAAAAGGAATTCAGCTACAGCCTCAGCATCACCCCGGTATTTAAAGAGGATCTGTAGGCGCAGAGTGTACTGAAGACCCGGGAACGCGGGGGTGAAGTGCATAATGTACCGGTGTCTCGAGGGAGCGGGGTTTTAACGGACTGAGAAGCCGTTATTTCCCGGAAAATAGGGATTTTTCCGGTTTCGCGGACCCTGGTTCCGTTATGTGCGGCAAAAGTCGCTGTTCCCGGCCCGAAGCAGCCAAATAACGTCTCCTGTGTCCGCGAAAAACTCAAATACACGTATTTTCGCCAAATAGCGGCTCTACGGTCCGTAACATGCCCCCTACGCTCCTCCGGGCCAGCCGCCGCAAAAACAGACCCTAACGGGAGGCAAGCTCCTGTTAGGGTCTATTTGCGGCTAACTGCCTGCGCGCTTAAGCCTGCCCCGCCAGCAGATGGGCGGCGATCAGCTTGCCGTGGCTGCGCCCGGTCTCAATGAAGATTTCATTGGCGTCCCGCCCCGCAGCCACCACTCCGGCCAAATACAAGCCGGGTACATTGGTTTCCATGGTGGCCGGATCAAACCGGGGGATTTCCCAATCCCCCTCCACGGCAACCCCGGCGGCGGACAGGAAGCGGCGGCTGGAGCGGAAGCCGGTTAAGGCCAGCACAAAGTCGTTCTCCAGCTCCTGTACTCCCTCCGGAGTCCGCACCCTCACATGGCCCAGACTGATGGCCTCCACCGTAGAATTGAACAGCATGCGAACACGTCCCTTGTTCACCATACTCTCAAATACCGGCCGGACCCAGGGCTTGAGGTTGGGCGAATAGTCCGAGCCCCGATAGACCACCGTTACCGATGCATTCGCCTTTAGCAGGTCCATGGCGGCATCCACGGCGGAGTTGTTGCCCCCGATAATACAAACCCGCATCCCGGTGTACGGATGGGCCTCCCGGTAGAAATGCGTCACATTGGGCAGCTCCTCCCCGGGAATGCCCAACAGATTGGGATGATCGAAGTAGCCTGTGGCCACAACGACAGAGCGGGCGGCATAGGCTGTTTTTTCCCCCAACCGGTTCAGCGTCTCTACAATAAAGCTTCCATCCGCCTGCGGAATAACGGCCGTTGCCTCTTCATAGGAACGGATGCGGACCCGGCTGTGCTGGGCCACATTGCGGTAATAGGTCAGCGCCTCCAGGCGGTAAGGCTTTTCGTTGGGTGTGGAGAAGGGGTAATCTCCGATCTCCAGCAGCTCCGGTGTGCTGAAAAACTGCATATACGTGGGATATTGGCTGATGCTGTGGGCCACCACATGCTTTTCCAGAAGCAGGGGATCCAAGCCAGCGCGCTTCAGCTCAATCCCGGCGGACAGGCCGCAGGGACCCGCTCCGATAATAATAACCTCTTCCATGGCCTAAACCTCCGACAGCAGGACTTTGTGAACCTTATTATTGTAGCACATTGTTACTGAACTTTTTCTTGGCGCCCCGGCAAAAGTGGAAGGTATGCTATAATATGGTCGGACCTGTATCCGATGTATGGATATTGGATTCAATTACCATGGAGGTGCGTCTTGAGTTCCACACCCGATCATCAAAGCCTGCGTCCCGGGTACATCGTAAATATTGTACTGATTATCTTTTTGGCTCTTCCTTTATTGTTATCTCTGGTGTTTGTCCCCCTGCTGATGTCCAATGCCTTTCATGCCGGAGGCGAATACGGGCTGGGGCAATTAAGCCTGGTATTCGTCATTCCGCTGGCGGTCGGAGCAGCAGCGGGAATCGCATTTTGCACAGGCAGCCGCAGCAAACCCACGTCGCCTTGGGCGCGTTATGTGCCGGTGGCGGCACCGCTGGTTTTACTGCTCGTCATCGCCGTTTATGCTTACACAGTCTCCAACGGCAATTACAATAGTCCCGCTTGGGGTGTGTTCGCCTGGGCCAATCCCGCCTATCTGATCGTGAATTTGCTCTTGGTGTTAGGCGGATTCGGTGGCTTGATGCCGGTGCATGAGCTGTCCGCTGCCGCCGGATTTGTCCTGGGTTTTGTATGGTGGGACATCCGGAGCCGCCGGAGCTCCGGCAGGTCGGTTGCGTGGCGGGCAGCGGGATTCTTGATAGCCGCCGCCGCATGCACCTGGCTGTTCATCGGCATCGCCAACAAGGAGCAGATCCAGGATGGAATCGCCAAGCTCCGTTACGGGGAAGCCGGGATGAAAACCGACCTGTCCGAATACGATCTTTCGAAGATAGCGCCCTTCAAGAAAAACAACGGTTTGGCCACACTGGGCCATAGCCCCCAACTCAGCTTTACAGACCTGAACGAGATGCCGCGGCTGGACGGCGCCACCGCGTTATATCCCGTATACGCCGCGTTCGCCGAAACGGTTTATGAGGGACTTGGGGAATGGAATAAAGAGAACACGGCTACGGAATCCCGTCACAACGTGTATGTCTCCGTGGACGAATTTCCCTATTCCATCGTTATGTGCACCACAACCCCGAATGCATATGAGAATCTCATTAACAAAAAAACAGATATCATTATTGTAGCGGAGCCCTCCCAAGCACAGCTGGAGGCGGTCCGCGCCCGGCAGGACGAGTTTGTAATGACACCCTTGGGCAGCGACGCCTTTGTCTTTTTTGCCAACAAGAACAATCCGGTGAAGGACCTGTCCATTCAACAAATCCGGGATATCTATACAGGCAAGATAACCAACTGGAGTGAGGTGGGGGGCAAAAATCTGGACATTCTCCCTTACCAGCGGCCGCAGGATTCGGGCAGCCAGACCACCATGCAGAACAAGGTCATGAAGGGGCTGGAGATGATGGAGCCTGATACTGTCAGCAGGGCCGGGGGAATGGGCGAGGTGATCTCGAAGGTGGCGTCCTACCGCAATTCCAAAAACGCCCTGGGCTACACCTTTATGTATTACGCCTCCTCCATGGTAAAGGACAACCGGATCAAGTACCTGGCGGTGAATGGGATCTCCCCCTCACCGGATACCATCCGGGATGGCTCCTATCCTTTTGCAGGGCATTTCTACGCCGTCACCCTCAAGTCCAATACCAGCCCTCAGGTCAAGAAGATGCTAGATTGGATGACCTCCCCGGAGGGTCAGGAGCTGGTGGAGAAAACCGGGTATGTGCCGGTGAAGGGCTCCTCGAATTGAGGCAGCGTGCAATATCCTGCCGTGACAAAAACAGCAAAACCGCCGGAGCAATCGCTGCCGGCGGCTTTTTTGCAAGTAAATCCGTATTATTTCTTGAACAGCCCGGAGCCCAGAACGTCAGTCATGAACTTCTGGAATTGGGGAATGTCCAGCTGTTGGTCCGCATCGGACAAGGCTGTAGGCGGGTTCGGATGAACCTCCACCATGATGCCGTCTGCACCGGCGGCCAGGGCTGCCTTGGCGCAGGGCACTAGAATATCCTTGCGGCCGGTAGAATGGGTCACGTCCACCAGCACCGGCAGGTGGGTTTCCTGCTTCAGAATTGGAACGGCGGAGATGTCCAGCGTGTTCCGGGTCCACTTCTCATACGTGCGGATACCGCGCTCGATGAGGATGACCTGGTTGTTGCCGCGGGAAACAATGTATTCCGCCGCCAGGATGAATTCCTCCAGAGTAGCTGCCAAGCCGCGCTTCAGCACGATTGGTGTGCGGGATTCGCCGGCTGCCTTCAGCAGCTCGAAGTTCTGCATATTGCGGGCGCCGATTTGGATAAAATCGATGTACTGCCCCGCAATTTCGATATGGGCAGGATCCACGATTTCGCTGATTGTGGCCAATCCGAACTCGTCGGCTACTTCCTTCATCAGCTGCAGGCCTTCGATGCCCAAGCCTTGGAAGTCATATGGGGATGAACGTGGTTTGAAGGCGCCGCCGCGCATCAGCTTCACGCCGGATTCCTTCAACGCTGCGGCAACCGTACGCAGCTGCTCGCGGCTTTCCACGGAGCAGGGGCCTGCCACCATGACGGAGGAAGCGCCGCCAATGGACAGATCCTTCACCGTAATCACCGTGTCGGCGGATTGCTTTTTGCGGCTGACCAACAGCTCCTTGCGGTGGTTGGTTTTTTGCAGATCCAGGGAAGCCTTGAAAATCTGCTTGAACAGGTGGCGGATGGTGGCATCGTCAAACGGACCTTTGTTGGCCTCCACCAGGCTTTCCAGCATGGCATGCTCGCGCACCGGGTCAAATTTCGGAATCCCTTGCTTTTGCTTGACCTCGCCAATCATCTTCGCGATTGACGCACGCTCCGAGATCAGCTCCAAGAGCTGGCTGTTAATGCTGTCCAGCTGCTTTCTTAATTGTTCCAATTGCAGATTTTCCATTTCGCACACTCCCTGTTTTGGTAAATTTGGGTTATAAGTGAAAATAAAAAAAGCCCTCCGTCGCAAGGGACGCAAGAAGCTGTGGTACCACCCTAATTCGAAGCGATCCGTTGGCCCGTATGTCTAAATATTCAAGACAGCGGCGGATCTCTTCCTCTGGACCATGATAACGGTATGGGACCGGTTGCCTCTACTGGCCGCGCGGGGCGGAGGTTCAAAGCACCACTTCGGAGTGAACTTCGGCGGAGCGTTTCCTTGAGGCCTGCTCTCAGTCGGTGGCAAGCCTTTCCTGTCGGAACATACTGTCGCTTACTCTCTCCTGCAACGTGTTTTGCGGAAGTTTGGGGAAAGCCTGTGATTCATGTTAGAAGCGATTATAGAGCAT
>JAEWAA010000103.1 GCA_023391955.1 Bacillota bacterium
TCCAATAGGAGCCGCCCAAGGAAAACACATTGGCCCCTTCATGGGGATGGGTATCCACAACAGGTCCTGTAACCTGCCAGTTATACAAATCCTCCGAATCCGCAGCATAGGTATGGGAGCCGTTGGCCTCATCCTTATACCACATCCGGAAGCCTCCGCCGGGCAGCTCCGCCACACAGGCGTCAATGACCCTGTCCGAGCTTAACGCAAGCTTTGCTTGGAACTGCCAAACCAGCAGATCGGCACTGGTATAATGGAGAATTTCCCGTTTATGGCCGGCCCATTGGATGGGTACACCTTGGATATAGCTGACGTACATGTGATATAACCCGTTGGCATAAATAATCTCAGGCGCCCAGAAGGTATTGCGGCCCCACTCAAAATCCAGCCCCTCCAGGATGCCTCTGTACAGCCAGTTTAGTCCGCCGTCCCGGGACACAGCCACACCCAGATCTGTCCCGTGCACCCAGGCCACCCCCGCACCTTCCGCCGAAGCCCGGCGGTTGGTATACACCATCCACCATTCCTTCAGCTCCCGGTTCCATACGATCACCGGATCGGCCGATCCGTCGAAGATGGGATCGCGGAACAACGGAGCTTTCATCGTGTTTTGTGCTGGCTCGCGGTTCACTCGTCCATCTCCAATCGTTTCAGGAAGTCGTTCATGGCGCTGTAGCCCTGCTGGCGCAGATACCAGTTATTGGCGGCAGCCTCAACCAGACCCGCAACATCACGGCCGGGCTGCAGCTGGATTTCGATATGGGGAATGGCAATATCCATATACTCGGTGAACTTGGTTTCCAGCTCCAGCTCATTGTTCAGGGCATTATCCTGCCATTTGGTTAGCTCAATATCAAGCACCACCCGGGTTTCATCCTGGAACGCGCTGCGTCCGTACAGACGGGACACATTAATCAGGCCGATGCTGCGCAGGGCGAGGAATTCCTTTGTTTTGCCGTCATGGGTGCCAAGAAGGGTTTCCGGTCCGGTTTTTTTGAGGACGACCACATCGTCGGCCACCAGCCTGTGTCCCCTGCGGATCAGGGTATGGGCGGTTTCGCTTTTGCCTACGCCGGACTTGCCGCGCAGCAGAATGCCGATGCCGGACACGTTCACACAGACCCCGTGTACTGTCATTTGCGGCGCCATCAGCTTGCCCAGATAGGAATTGGCCAGTTCCTGGAATTTTTTGGTACGAAGAGGTGTCCGCAGAAGAGGAATATTCTCCTCCTCACAATATTTAATCAGGTATTTCAGCCCCTCCTGGTTCCAGGTGACCACGAAGCAAGGCGGATGATACTTGACGATATTGCCGATACGGACATTCCGTTCTTCTTCCGATAGGGTATGTAAATAGTTGATTTCCTTTTGTCCGAGAAGCTGAATATGATCCTGGGAAAAGAAGTCAAAATATCCCACGAATTCCAAACCCGGCCGGTGAACCTCCGGCTTCGGGATCGCCCGGTTTAATTGGGAATGTCCGGCCAGTACCTCCAGCCCGAATTTATCCACCAAATCTTTGACCACAATGCTGTTCATTCTTCTGCCAATCCTCCCGACTGATCTGATACTGCCTGCCGTTCTCCGCAAAGAACAGGTATACTATCTATTTCTATTCGACTTTTTGTGCCAATCCCCTTCCGGTTCAAAAAGAAAACAAAAAAAGCTTCATATGCGAAGCTTTTTGTTTTGGCAGGATAAATGGAAGAGTTAAATATGCTTGGCCTCCAGCCTGCGGGCGGCAATGGAGAGCATATAATTGATAGTAAAGTACAAAACGGCAGCCAATAACATAGTCGGAATAGCATAGGCGAATTTTTGCCCGTTGACGATCTGCACATTATGCATAAGCTCCGGAAGCGAGATAATCACTGCCAGGCTGGTATCCTTGAGCAGGGAAATAAACTGGCTGACCATGGGCGGCGACATCCGCCGGAGTGCCTGGGGCAGGGTAATATGCCACAGGGTTTGCATGTAGCTCAGGCCTGAGGAGCGGGCCGCTTCTATCTGGCCTTTGTTGATGGAGGTCAGGCCGCCACGGACAATCTCCGAAATCATCGCCCCTTCGAACACCGTCAATGCCAGAATGGCCGACCAATAGATGCCCAGCTTAATACCCAGCTGCGGGAGTACCATGTACGCGAAAAAAATAAGCAGCAATAAGGGCAGGTTCCGGATGGTATCCACCACAACCGCAACCACATGATACACGCCGGGAATACGGGTATACCGCAGCACTCCAAGCACCAGCCCCAGCACAAAGCTGAGGATAATCGCTACCACCGAGATCCAGACAGTGGTCCAGAAGCCTTCCATAATAAAAGAGAGGTTATCCCCCGAATAAGCGCCTATAAAATCCATGATGCGTCCTCCTCTCTACGAGCTTCTGGCGAAACGCCGCTCCAGATAATGAATGCCGAAGCTTAAGGGAACGGTCAGCACCAGATAGAACAAGGCCACCAGGGAATAAACCGTCAACGGCAGGAAAGTATCCGAATTAATCAGGTCCGCATAATACATCAGATCCATTCCGCTGACCACCGCCAGGATAGACGAATTCTTCACCAGGTTCAGAAACTGGTTGCCCATAGAAGGAGTTGCGATCTTAATGGCCTGGGGCAAAATCACATGAAACATCGTCTGGTTATAGGTTAGACCTGTAGCCCGTGCAGCCTCGCTTTGTCCCTTGGGAATAGACTGGATGCCAGCCCGGTTACATTCGGCAATAAAAGCGGCCGTATACACCGTCAGACCCAAGGTTCCCGACACAAATCCGTCCAGAGGCACACCCAGGGATGCAGGTCCGTAATAAAAAATATACACCACCAGCAGAAGGGGAATATTGCGGATAAACTCCACAAAGCCTGTTCCCAGCCAATTCAGCGTTTTTACCGGAGCAATCCGCATTACGGCAATCACGGCTCCCAGTAAAAAGCTGGCCACCAACGCGATCAGGCTGATCTGGATGGTATTAAGGAAACCCTCGAAGAAACGGTCCCAGTGTTTGAACAACACGTCAATGTCGAACTTAGCCATAGCGCTTCTCTCCTAACCCCATATGTGGCAAAAGGGATAAGCGGCTCGCCACCTATCCCTTTTGACGTTCCGGCATTATTTGGCCGGCTTGACACCCATCCAGGATTCGTACAGCTTGTCGTAATCGCCGCTTTTCTTCATGTCACCCAGAAGCTGGTTCACCACGCCGGCAAAGCCGGTATCTCCCTTGGGCATGGCGATACCGTAAGGCTCATCGGTGAAGGTGCCGCCTACAACCTCGTAGTTGGCGTCCTGCTTCATCATGCCGAACAGAATGGCATTGTCCGTTGTCAACGCTACGCCTTGGCCTGCCTTCAGAGCGGTAAATGCATCCTGATAGTTCTCAAACTCCAGAACGGTGGCATCCGGCACCTTCTGGCGGATATTGGTGGCCGAGGTGGATCCCTTCACCGCAAGGACCTTATCGCCCTTCTTCAGATCAGTCACACTCTTCAGGGGGCTGCCCTTCTTCACCAGAATGGATTGGCCGGCCATGAAGTAAATATCGCTGAATTCCACCTGCTGCTTGCGCTCCTCGGTAATGGTCATGGTGGCGATAATCAGATCGATTTCGCCGTTTTGCAGCATGGGAATCCGGGTTTTGGAGGTAACCTCCTTCAGCTCCAGCTTGGTTTCGTCACCAAGGACCTTCTTGGCGATGGCCTTGGCAATATCGATATCGAAGCCCTCCACCTTGCCGGTAGACGGATTTTTCAGCCCGAACAGGTTGGTGTCGAACTTCACGCCGGCAATCAGCTTGCCGCGTTTTTTGATGGCGTCAATGGTTTTACTGTCGATCTTCACCTCCGGCGATGCGGCAGCGGCTGTGCTTGCCGTTCCGGCGCTGGGCGCTACGGATGCGGCGGTTTCTTCCGTTTTTTCGCCGCAGGCTGTGAGCACCAGCATCATGACCAGCATCAGTGCCAATCCAATATGAAACCCTCTCCACTTGTTCATCGAAATCGTCTCCCTTTTATGTATATTGGATAACCGAAAAGCCATTAATGATGAAGCAGCCTGCCCAGGAACAGCTGAGCCCGCTCCTCCTTGGGATTATCGAAAAACTCGGCGGCCGGCGCCTCCTCCACAATCTGCCCCTGATCCATAAAAACCACCCTGTCCGCTACCTCACGGGCAAAGCCCATTTCGTGGGTGACAATCACCATGGTCATGCCGTTATGGGCCAGGGATCGCATAACGTCCAGCACCTCGCCGATCATCTCCGGGTCCAGTGCGGAGGTGGGTTCATCGAAAAGCATCAGCTCCGGATTCATCGCCAAGCCCCGGGCTATGGCCACACGCTGCTGCTGCCCGCCGGACAGCTCCGAGGGATAGCTTTGGGCTTTTTCTGCAATGCCGACCTTCTCCAGGTACACCATGGCTGTTTTCTGCGCTTCTTCCTTGGAAACGCCCAACACCTTGGTGGGAGCCAGCACAATGTTGTCGATGACCTTCTTATGGGGATACAGGTTAAAATGCTGGAACACCATGCCGATGTTTTTGCGAAAAGCGTTGATGTCCACTTTTTTATCGTGAAGCGGGACACCGTTGACCACCAGCTCGCCGTCGGTTATGGTCTCGAGACGGTTGATGCACCGGAGCGCCGTGCTTTTCCCGGAGCCCGAAGGACCGATAATCACCACCACCTCACCCTTTTGGATCGTGAGATTCACATTCTTCAACACATGAAACTTGCCGAAATATTTGTTCACATTCTTGAATTCAATCATGCCGAACCTCCCCTCTTTTTCTGTTTTATGGCTCAATATTTATTAGACATGTGAAGATTACCGTTATATTACACGGATTCCCTTAAAAGATCAACCACTTGATGTTATGTTTATTAACATGTTTCTGAAAAATTCGAAATTTGGTTAAATTTATTGGAACATTTTTGTATTACGTGGAAGGTTATCGGACATGCACAAAAATGGCTCGCCGTCAACCATAATTAGGCAGCTGGTCCGGGAAATTGGCGGACGTGGAGAATATAGTGGGAATGAGAACCGGAAATGGCACGGTCATTTCCAGACAGGAGGTAAACGATGAAGCAAATTGCCGATAAATGGGCGAAGTTCGCCATACTCAAGGCCCATAACGGGGTAGCCAAGCATATTCCAGACACCCGCCGTTACTCCAAAGAGCATCTGGCGGCTATGCTGGGGCAGTATTCCTTTATTGTCGCCAAACCGGTGGTGGGTACGGGGGGCAGCGGGGTGGTGTGGATTTCCCGGGGTTCCGGCGGCGGATACCGGCTCCAATACGGAGCAACGGTCCGGCATACGCCGAATCTGGACGGGCTGGAGCGGATTCTCGCTGGCATCCGTGGCAAACGGGCGTATATGCTGCAGCAGGGTATCCGGCTCTCCACCATTCAAGGCAAACCTCTGGATTACCGGGTGAAGCTGGTGAAGGAAAACGGAAGCTGGCGCATCCGGGCAGTGGTGGCCCGTATTGCCCGACCCGGGCTGTTCGTCACCAATTTATGCCGGGGGGGCACCATGGTAGGGGGCAACCGGGCGCTGCGGATGACCTTCCCCTCCTTGGCCCGGGACAAATTCGCCACGATGGTGGGAGTGGCCCGCAGCGGCACCGCCCTGCTGGAGGCAAAGTATCCCGGCATCGGCGCCTTGGGCTTCGAC
>JAEWAA010000154.1 GCA_023391955.1 Bacillota bacterium
GGTATAAGGGGACGGCCAATGCCATATACCAGAATATTGGTTTTATCGAGCAATACGCGCCGGAATATGTGCTGGTCATCTCAGGCGACCACATCTACAAGATGGATTACGACCTGATGATCCAGTACCACAAGGAAAAGAATGCGGACGCCACCATCGCGGTTATCGAGGTGAAGTGGGAGGAGGCCAGCCGCTTCGGCATCATGAAGGCGGATGAGGACTTCCTGATTACCGAATTTGAGGAAAAGCCAAAAGCCCCCAAGAGCAACCTGGCATCCATGGGTGTATATATCTTCAGCTGGCCCGTGCTCAAGAAGTATCTGATGGCCGATGCGGAGAATCCGGCTTCCAGCAACGACTTCGGCAAGGACGTCATTCCCGGTATGCTGAACGCCGGGGAAAAGCTGGTGGCCTATCCGTTCCAAGGCTATTGGAAGGATGTCGGCACCGTGGAGAGCCTTTGGGAGGCCAGCATGGATTTGTTGGAGGAGGAGCCGGGGCTGAACCTGAATGACCGGAGCTGGAGAATTTACTCCCTGAATCCCAATCAGCCCGCCCAATACATTGCTCCCACCGCAGCGGTCAAAAATTCCATCCTCAACGAGGGCTGCTCCGTATCGGGTACGGTGGATCATTCCGTTCTCTTCTACGGCGTCCGGGTTGGGGAAGGGACCGTAATAAGGGATTCCGTGATTATGCCCGGGGCTAAAATCGGCGAAAATTGCGTCATCAACCGCGCCATTATCGGGGAAGCCACCATTGTGGCAGACGGCTCCGTCGTCGGAGATCCGGACAGCAAGGAGATTACGTTGATCGGCAGCCATGAAATTATTGCGTAAGTAGCCCTTTTTGTCCTGATCCCATCCATACGAAAGGAAGCTGCCCCCATGAAAAATGTGCTTGGTGTTGTGAACTTGGTGAATGAGCCCGACAACCTGGAGGAGCTGACCTACAAGCGCTCCCTGGCGTCGGTTCCGTTTGGCGCACGCTACCGTCTGATCGATTTTATCATGTCCAGCATGGTCAATTCCGGCATTGTCAATGTGGCGGTGTTCGCCCATACCAAATACCGTTCCCTGATGGACCATCTGGGCTCCGGCAAGGAATGGGATTTGAACCGCAAGCGGGGCGGGCTGTTTATTCTGCCGCCGGCTGTGGATGAAATCCGCGAGATCGTGAAGGGTGACCTGTACCACTTCTACGCCCACCGGGATTATTTCTACCGGAGCACCCAGGATTATGTGCTGATTACCCGCAGCCATATGGTCTGCAACATCGACCTCACTGAGGTGTATGAGCACCACCGGCTGTCCGGGGCGGACATCACTATGGTGTATAAGGATATGGAGGAGGATGATTTCTCCCACTCCCGGCGGATTCTGATCAACCCTCTGGGGCAGGTGAAGGATATCCAGGACCATACCGGGCGGCTCAAAAGCGGCAAGGTCTCCATGGAAATGTTCCTCATGAAGAAGGAGCTGCTTCTGGACCTGGTGGAAACCTCTTTGGCCCAGGGTTATGACCACTTGGTGCGGGACGCCATCATGAAGAATGTGGACCGTCTGAAGATCAACGCCTTCCCTTATCAGGGTTATCTGGGCGTGATCAACACCATCCAGGCTTATTACCACCACAGCATGAACCTGCTGAATCCGTCCATCTGGAAGGATCTGTTCTTCCGCCCGGGTCTGATCTATACCAAGATCAAGGATGAGCCCCCGGCCAAATATACCCAGCACTCCAATGTCCGTAATGCCATGATCGCTAACGGCTGCATTATCGAGGGCGAGGTGGAGAACTGCATTCTCTTCCGCGGCGTGAAGGTGAGGAAGGGCGCTGTCCTCCGCAACTGCATTGTGCTGCAGAACTGCGACATCCAGGAAAATGTGAGCGTGGAGAATGCCATCCTGGACAAAGACGTGATGATCAATAGCGGCCGGGTGCTGAAGGGCGCCGTCAGCGCTCCTTTTGTGGCTGCGAAGAAGAAGATCATCTAGACGTCTATCCGGCAAGCTGAATATTTTAATTTAGGGGACTGGAGGGACTATACACGCATGAACATTCTATTTGCTGCTTCTGAAGCCGTTCCATTCGTTAAATCGGGAGGGCTGGCCGATGTGATCGGTTCGCTGCCCGCCTCCCTCCGTCACCACAATGTGGATGTGCGGATTATCCTGCCCAAGTATGCGGACATTCCCGAGCATTTCCGGGAGCAAATGGAAACGGCCAGCACTTTCAGCGTGTATCTGGGCTGGCGCAACCAATACTGCGGCATCCAGCAACTGGAGGTAAACGGGATCCACTATTATTTTGTGGATAATGAATTCTACTTCCGTCGCGGCGGACTATACGGTTATGGGGATGACGCGGAGCGGTTCGTTTATTTCAGCCGCGCGGTGCTGGAGGCTTTGCCGCATCTGGATTTCAAGCCGGATATCATCCACTGCCATGACTGGCAGACGGGGCTGATTCCGTATCTGCTGCGCCGCAATTATGCTGCCCATCCGTTCTATGCCAACATCAAAACCGTGTTTACCATACATAATCTGCGTTATCAGGGCAGGTACAACCGGAAGCTGATGCAGGATCTGCTGGGCATTGATGACGGCATGTTCTCCGATGGCAATGGCATCGAGTATTACGGGGACGGCAACTGCATGAAGGCCGGCTTAACCCATGCGGACAAGGTGACCACGGTCAGCAAAACCTATGCCGAGGAGATCAAAACCACCTTTTTCGGCGAGGGGATGGAGGGTGTGCTGCAGGAGCGGAGCCTTCACGGCGGGCTTGTGGGCATCTTGAACGGGCTGGACAATGAACAGTTCGATCCCATGAATGATTCCCATCTGGCCGAGCCGTACCGTAATTCCCTGTCCAAAAAACGCCGCAACAAATCCGCTCTCCAGGCGGAGCTGGGGCTTCCGGTGGACGAGCGCATTCCTATGATCGGACTGGTATCCCGTCTGGTGGACCAGAAGGGTCTGGACCTGATCCAAGCGGTCATGGATGAAATCGTGTCGCTGCCGCTGCAGCTGGTGGTGCTGGGTACAGGGGAAGGGCGATTCGAGCACCTGTTCAAGGACAAGGCGTATTGGCATCCGGATAAGGTGTCGGCCAACATCACCTTCAGCGACGGTTTGTCCCGCCGGATTTATGCCGCGTCGGATATGTTCCTGATGCCTTCGCTGTTCGAGCCCTGCGGCTTGGGGCAGCTGATTGCCTTCCGCTACCGTTCCGTGCCGATTGTCCGGGAAACCGGCGGGCTGAAGGATACGGTGGTCCCTTACAACGCGGCAACCGGCGAAGGAACGGGCTTTACCTTTTATGCGTACAATGCCCATGAGATGCTGTTTGCTATCAAACGGGCGCTGGAAACTTACAAGGACGAAGCGGCGTGGAACACTATTGTGAAAAACATCAGCAAAACGGACTTTGGCTGGGAGCAGTCCGCCAAACAATATGTATCCCTGTACAAGCAAGTATTGGGTGTGTAAGCGGCTGGGCGATGTGTACAGCGATTGTCCGCAACTTTGGCCGGAGAGCCGGAGGCGGGCAGGTAGAGGCTTGAACGGTGTGTTAGGCAGCAGGAGGGGAAGCCGGGAGAAGTTCGTTCCTGGCAGCACCTCCTGCTGCCTTTTTTTGTTGAGACTGATCAGGTGAGGGTTACGCATAAAGACCGTTAGTGTTACGGACTGTGGGTACGTTATTTTGCCAATACGGGACTTTTCGGGACTTTCGCGGACTGTAGATACCTTATTTGCCTTCAGTGTCGTGCAAACCAGCTGTTTTGTTGGAGTTAACGGCTGCTGGGTCCGTTACGGCGAGAAACACCCTGTTTTTGAGGAAATAACGGAACCACTGTCCGCAAGAGGAAACTGCCCATCCACCCAACGTGGGTATGCCGGCCACCAGCCCGCACCAGCCCATCCGCCTCAGCCCATCCGCCTCAGCCC
>JAEWAA010000161.1 GCA_023391955.1 Bacillota bacterium
TCCGCAGCCGGCCGGAACAGGCCGTTGTTATCGCCGTTAACCAGCCCGGCCGCAACTGCTGCCTCGACCTGGGTTGTGGCCCATTCCGGGATGGCAGCCGCATCCTGGAAGACTGTTGGATTCCGGGGTGACTGTTGAAGCTTTTGGCCGCTGTAAACATATGCACGCAGCAGCATCAACACCATCTCGGTTCTGTTCACAGTGCGCTCCGGCCGGAGGGTCCCATCCTCGTAGCCCTCCAGGATACCCGCCGCTACTGCTGCGGATAAGGTACCTGCCGCCCAAGCGGGAATCCGGTCTGCATCCGTAGCCTTCAGCTGCGGATCCTGCTGCGGCTCCAGCTTCAGGGCTCTGGCCAGCATAACGGCAAATTCCATTCTGTTCACCGTTTGGTCGGGCCGGAAGCTGCCGTCAGGGTAACCATCGATGATGCCCCTGCCTGCCGCTGCCGCAACCGCCTGCTGAGCCCAGTGGTTCTGCATATCCGTCCACTTTGCCGGCTCCGGCTTGGTCCCGCCATCCGGCTTCACCAGCAGCACGGCAAAGTCGCCGGTCTGTTTAGTGGATACCGTGATCAATCCTTCCTTGGCTTCACCGCCCAACTCCTCCCACTTGCCGGTGGTTGGATTCAGGCGGAAAATGGAGGGCTTTCCTTCCTTTATTATGGAAGTCTTATACGACAGGGTAATGGCAAGCGGTTTGCTCAGGCCTTTGTTATCCTTCACCAGGATGGAGTATACCGGGCTCAACGCCGGGTAACCGGTCATTTCCAGCAGCTTCCGGTCCGCATTCTCCTTCACGTCCAGTGAGATGCCGCTGTCCTCCCCGGCGATGACGACTTTAATACCGGTGACGGAATCAATCGTCCGCGGAGCCGCAACCGGCGGAATGTAGCCGCCGCCTGACGGAGCAGTGGAGGGCTCCTCCTCTTCTTGGCCGCCATCCCCTCCGCCATCGGGGGAGCGTACCGGCTCAGCCAGAGGCAGCCAGGAGAATACATCCGCCAGCCGCTGAGCCGTTGCCAGCGCTTCTGCTCTGGTAATCTCCCCTTGAGGCACCACTTCGGCATCCGATCCCGGCTTGAGGATTCCTGTGGTCAAACCGGCCTGCACATATTTCTTCGCCCAAGGGGTAATGCTGCCGCTGTCCGCAAACCCGGACAGGTCATAACCCGGCAGCGTCTTCAAGCGGTATTCATAGGCTTCCATAACCACGGCTGCCAGCTCTTCCCTTGTAACCACAGCTTCGGGGCTGAAGCGGTTGCCCGGAGTCATATCCGCCGGAATCAGCTGCTTGTAACGTGCCGACTGGACAGCTCCGGCATACCAGGTTTCCCCGCTGACGTCCTCATAGGCATCGAGATAGACCGTATCCGCCAAACCGGCTGCCCGGTTGACCAAAGCCGCCCATTCCCCACGGCTGATCTTAGCTTCAGGATCATATCCGATACCGGACACTCCGTCCGCCTCCGCCCAGCGGGTTTTTATACCGGTGAACAGATCGGGACTGTTCACACCGGTGAACTCCAGTCGGATAAAGTCATAACCGACATTCTTCAGCCAATCGTCCACCTTGCTCAGGTTTAGAGTCAGGGTGTTTTCACCCGTTTTCAAAAGAGAGGTATCGAAGCTCAGCACCCGGGTCCGGTAAATGCCATATTCGGCCCCCCGCATGGACGCCCCGGTATCGTCATCATAATCGAAGGGAATCGGGGTCAGCGACGTCCCGTTAATGGCCGACTCCAATGCCACATCCCCCCGGGTGGAGGAGAAGCCCAGAGTCAGGGCCGCTTTGCCTTGCGGTACACGGTCCAGATTGAAACGGATGGTATATACCGGCCGTTTGCCGCTTAAGGTTTCCGCCGGATGCCAGAAAAAGAAATCCTCCCCCGGCTCGCTTACGCCGACGGTGTAATTCACGTCATTGGGGAAATACTCGTCATAACGCAGGAACTTATCGAATACGCGGTTATTCGTGCCTCCCTTAAATTCCCGGCCGGTACGGTCCGGTGTACCAATCTGCCAGACCAGGTCTCCCAGCCGTTTGGGCTGCAGGGACAGCTTACCCACATCCGTTTCCTGCTCCGCCTGGACAATCACGCCGTCCTTGCGGATTTCCCCCAGCGTACCGTCCATAAACGCAAACAGGGTATAATTGCCGGGAGCCGCCTTGGGAATCGAGAACCGTCCGTCAGGTCGGGTATGGACGGTGTAATAGTTGGCTCCGAAGGGATTCTGCCAGGAGTAGTCGATATTGGGATCGGGGTAACAGAGAATCACGGTTGCATGGTGCAGGGGATTTCCCTGGTCATCCACAATTTGGCCGTTCACACTGCCCCGTTCCTTGTAATAAGTGGAGTCGGTAACCCAGCCGTATGGCCATTGGGCCTTCTCCTCCTGGGCCTTCCGCTTGGCGTCCACCCACATTTCCACAGAATTGGCCCCGGTGTTGGCATACATAAAATACGGGCCAAGCACCTTCTTGCCTGCTAAATATCTGGGGTCAGCAACGAAGAAGCCCTGATCGATATTCTGTATCAGCACCGGTTCATCCCAGGTTTCATGCCCCGCACCGAAATAATCCTGCAGCAGGCTGCCGCCGCTGTCGATAGCCGGCTGCACCACCCAAACGCCCTTGTCCTTCCCAGTGAAGCCGAAGGCGCCACTGCTGGGCAGATCATAGGCTTTCCAGGAATATTTGGCCCAGATATCCCCGTTCTCCAATTGGTAGGTTTCGTTGATGATTTCATTCTCGGCGATCTTCGCAAGCTCTGCGGGTTCAATCATCTGCCCCTGGAGGCCATCCGCAAAAATCCGGTAATCGAATTTGTCCGGATTTACCCGCATTTTGGTGGCAATATCGCCGATATAAGCGTCCGGGTAAGCAGCTTCCTTGTCTTCGACCACATAGTAGTAATAGCCCTCTTCGCCGGATCTGACCACATAGCGGATATCCAGGGCATAGGGCCGGGCATCCGTAGCGGAGGTTTTGAAGGATAATTCCACCATCTCCGGCGTACTGGCAATCTCCGTGAAGGTGGTGACGGCTGCGGCATTTCCCAGGGCAGGGCCGTAGTTCGTCCCGTTGGAGGTCCAATATTGCCCGTTGTTGTTGTAGAGCTCAATGCCGTCGGATTTTTTGTAAGAAATGACATTGCCGAATTGCTTCCCCACCCCGATGGAAATGGAGATCAGGCCGTTGCTGATTTTGGCATAATCGCCCTCCCGGGTATAGGTGACGGGCAAATTCGCCGCCGAAGCCGATTTATAGACAGGAGCAGCGGCTAATGCGCCGATGACGGCTGGATCCTCAGGAGAAATACTGGTTAATGCGTTTCTGGCTTCCCAGCTCACATACCAGGTCTGGTTATGAAGCGCCTCTATCAATGCCCCAGTGGCCTGAGAGGCATCCGCCCCCAAACTGCCCAGCAGGGATGCGGCTCTTGCCCGGACCTGCCCGGCGGGAGAAGCCAAGGCTTCTATCAGAGCGGGAACCGCCTGCCGTCCTGCCTTCAGAAGCACATCATTGGCTTTATTCATCAGCATGTAGAAGGCTTCCGCTTCCGGCTCCAATCCCAATGTCCACAAGGACAAGGGAACGCTGCCTTCGTCGATATGCCACAGAGCATCCAATGTGGTAAGCCGCGTCTCCATATCATATGCGGGATTCCGCAGCTGGTCCAAAAGCAGGGGGACGGTGCTCTTGGCATCAGACAGCAGCTCACCCAGAATGGTGGCGCCGGTTTTCCGCTCTGCGGCACTGCCATTTTGGAGCAGGTCCCCAATAGCCCTGGCAGTGCTCTCCCGGTTTTGCCCGTTGACGGTAAGCTGGTTGACGATTGAGGTGCGGGCAAAGAAATTGGTTTGCGGGTCGATCAGCATTCCGAACAGCTCTTGATTGATCTCCTTGCCAAAATGGCCCAAAATTCTGGCAGCTGTCAGGCGCACACCCCGCTGGTCATCACCCAGGGCCAGCCGCAGGACAGGAAGGATCTCCCTGGTGCCGATTTGCTCCAGCTGGTACAAGGCATCGCTTTTGGCGCTTTTGTTATCGCCTGTAAGGAGGGCCTGCAGCCTTGGAATATCTGCCGTAGTTAAACCGGTGTAGGCAGGCCGTTCCTCCTGATACACCCTGATATTATCCAGGGCCAGCGTTTCGCTGCCCGCACCGGAGCTGAGGTACAGCTGCCCGATGGTTTTGGACAGATCCGGCGTGGTGGTATACGTATCCGTAATATAATCCGAGGTGAAGAAGTTCAGCCCCTGCTGCTTCAACTGGCCGTCTACATACACATCATAGAACCGTCCCGGGAAGTTGATGACAAACTTCAGATGATACCAGCGGTCCGCGGTATGCTTGACAATATTCAGCGAATCCTTGCCTGTGGTTTCCAGATAGATGCCGTTTTTGCTCATGGTCATCCGGATGGAGGTGAAGCCTACGTTGGACTTCTTGAAGCGGATTTCCTGGCTGCCCAGCTTGGAGCCCTTGTAATCGAATTCGATCACCGTTTGATCCGTATTCAGATCAAGTCCCTGGGTCAGAAACGGCAGTGTGGTAGTAAAGGCGCTGCCATCCGCCGGGTTGAAAATGTTCAGGAATTTGCGGCTGCCGTCAGCGGCATATTCCATTTTGACCTTACTGCTGGCAGAAGGTACAGCCGACCAACCATGAACGGCTTCGGCGGAGGTACCGGCGGTGTATGGCTCGAAGTCCTCATCCACCGTAACCCCGTTGCGGAGCACCATGTTATCAATATATAGAGGACTGGAAGTGCTGTTATTCCGGAACGCAATAAAGCCGATCCGGTTGCTGTAAATCCCCTCCGGCAGAGCAAGGGACAGGTTGCCGCTGTGGTAAATCTCCGTTCCCTCTTGGCGGATGCGGACATGGTGGGTGGCCGTTTCCCCGGAAAAATCCGCGTACAGCTCGAACTTGTACCAGGCTGCAGGATCTACGGCTAGCGGTGTCCCGGCCAGATCACGGATAACGGTCTCTTCCGCGCCCACCGTATAGAAGAGCTGGGTACCCTTCACCTTTATCCCGGCAAAAGGAGTTTCATCCACTGCATCTCCGAAAAATCCGGCCGAAATTTCCTCCTGAAGATTGCCTCCGCTCCCGGCATTGGGAAGTCTCAGGCTGAATTCGAAGTACAGCTTTTCAGCCTGGCTGACCTGTACTGCTTTGCCCAGGATGCCCGTGGATTTGGCCGGGTCCTTCAGCAGCTCCGCATAATTTCCGGAGGTCCCCTGGAGAATCCGGACCGCGGGTTTATCTGTGCCCTTGTATGTCCAGTTACCGTAGGCCGCATCCTGCAGCGGCAGCGCAGAACCGGCCAGCCCCGGGTATTCGAAGCCTTCGGCGGCGTAGGGGGCATACAAGGCAGCACCCTTGTCCGGGGCAGGAAGATTCAAGTCCTTCACCACCTGCACGGTGATCCTGGCCTGAATATTGTTACTGTTCTTGACCTGGGGGAACCCGCTTACATCCAGCAGGCCATTAAAGGTATACGTTCCCAGCTTATCGGGATTGTAATCGGTGCTGCTCCAGCTCACCGGCACCCCCTCCAGCCTGCTGCCATCGGTCAGCTCCACACCCAGCACGCCGGTAAGCCCATACACCACCTCGTTTACCGTCGTGCCCGGCAGCTTAAACAGCTGGTTTTCATAGACGGTGGTAATGGAGACTACATCCCTGATCTCTGCGGAAGCAGAGGCCTTGATGGTGAGATTATCCAGACCTGTGGTGAAGGTGCCCGCCCGGTTTCCTCTCAGCTCCAGTTTGGCAATGCTCCTCATGTAAGCTAAGCCGCTGATATCCAACTCATCGGCTGAATAGCGGTTTTGCGGATTGTTCTTATCGTGAATCTCGAAGGCTATTTTCTCCTCCTCAAAATCAAAGAGGACCTGTGCCGACAGCCAGCCGTCATAGGTGACGCCGGTTACAGTTTGTGTGGCGGAGAGGTCAATGCCGCTTTTGCCGGTATCGAACCGGATACTGCCATCTCCATGCTTCACAACACGGAACAACGGAGTCCCCTGGTCGCCCGTTGTGGAAGGATCTGTTGCCGCCCGGATCAGGAATTCACTGGACCTGGATTTGGCAGTAAGGGTGCCTGGCAGCCAATCGAAGGAAACCAGCACCTGCTCCGATGTGGTCGGAGCGGCAAGTGATTTGGCATAAGAACGGTCACCATCGCCTGTTCCGGACATCTCCAGATAGCGGTTTCCGTCCTCCGCCGTTTTGTTGATCGCATTCACATTTGCGCTGCCGTTAAGCTTAATAAATCCTCCTAACATACCATCCTCAAAATCCGCCTGTTCCGTCAGTGTAAATGCTCCCGCATCCCCATTCGGGATGTTTCCCGCCAGAACCGGACCGGCCTGGGGCAGCACCAGCGCGGTCACCAGCAGCAGGGAAAGAAGCCTTTTGCAGCCTTTAGTAACTCCCACGACAGTCATAACCTCCTTAGTGAATTGATTTCATTTTTTAAAACGCTTACAAATTCATTGCAGTCAAATTGTACGTTCTGCCCCAATTGCCATCAACCGTACTTTCTTGCGGCCAAAAAAGACTGCGATAGCACTTTCAGGATATATAGGATAAAATCCCCTGACGAGAATGTGCAGTCCGTAAAAAAACAGACAGCCGGAGTCCGCTGGAAGCGGGCCGTACTGTCTGTTTGGTGTGGATTATTACCCGTTCTTCGCAGGAAGCTCAATCCGGAACACCCGGACATTGTCATCGTAAGAGGCGACAACTCCCTGGATGTAGGAAATGACCGCGTTGATCTCCACAATGAAGGCATCACGGTGGATGTAAGGCTCTCCGTTCAGCAGATTTTCCTCTCCGTTAACGAGAAGGTGGGTGCGCCCCTTTTTTGCGGTAACGGTGGTGCCGGCGGAGGTTAAGGTGAGGATTTGTTTGTCCCCGTCGTAGGAGTAGTCGAACAGCTCCGGCCGCATATTTTTAATCCGCTCCAGAATGAACAGAACCGGGCTGTAGATGCTGCCGTGGTTATAGACGCTCAGGATACCCCGGGTATCCGGCTCCTGGCCGTCCACCAGCACCTTGCAGTAGATCTTGTCCTCGGGCACATACTTGGCCGCGTCCGCTTCGAGAATGGCTTCGAAGGGATAGGCGGAAGCAGGTGGTGCGGTGTCCCCGTAGACCGGCGCAAGACATTGGAGCTGTTCCCGGGCCAAGGCAGTGGTATCCGCAGAATGGCTATGAATGAGGACCTGCTGTTCAGGAAGTCCCTGCATTCTGGCTGTCAGCCTGATCTCTCCGGCGCTCCGGGTAGACCGGATGAACACCCGGTTATTGCCGCATTCCGCGTACACATGGTTCTGATGGATGACGCTGTCTTCCTTGCCGAAGCCGTTGAAGCGTCCGCTGTTGTATCCACCGAGGAATACCCCTTCCCCTTCCAGGGTAAAGTCGATGCGGTCAAAAGCGAGCGGGCACAGGCGGCCCTGCTCATCCAGCACCTCCACGTCCACATAAGCAACGTCGGTTCCATCCGCCAGAAGGCCACGGTCTCCCGTAATAGGAGCCAACCGCAGTTTGGCTGGGGCCGAGGCGGTTTCAATCCCATCCTCCGCCACCAGCTTGCCTTCATAATCATACGCTTTGGCAGTGATGGAGCCGGATTGGGTAATATCGATCTGCCCAAAAGGAAATACGAAGGTATCCACCGGCTTATCGCAAACCCCTGCCGGTTTCCCATTAATGAACAACTCCACTCTGGCAATGGAGTAGCTGCCCAAGACATACACCGTTTTATCCTTGGGGTTGCGGTAAGCGTACTTCCCGGTTTTTCGCCAATGGATCCCGTCAAACTCCTTCAACGCGTAGCGGTAGTTATTGCCGCCCTCCTGTGGGTAATTCC
>JAEWAA010000181.1 GCA_023391955.1 Bacillota bacterium
CATCAGCACCACACTGCACAAGGAGAAGCGGGCGGTAAAGGAAAAAGCCTGCCAAAACGCTTTGTCTTCACTAAAGATATGTCTGAAATTATCCAGCCCCACCCAGAACATATGGGTGTTGACCCCATTCCA
This sequence comes from Bacillota bacterium, assembly GCA_023391955.1. Lineage (GTDB taxonomy): Bacteria > Bacillota > Bacilli > Paenibacillales > NBRC-103111 > Paenibacillus_AR. Next base: position 133 of record JAEWAA010000181.1, read on the forward strand.
GTCCGTGAAGGAATAATACATGCCCAGGAAAAAGGGGATCAGCACAACAGCGCTGAAAAATATAAAAGCCGGCCCCACAAATACCAGCTGCACCCCCCACTCCCGTGCCCTCCTGGCCTTTCTTCTGCCGGGGGCTTCCGCTGCCCGGACTGTTGTCGCAAGGGGCTCCCCCCATTGTCCGTTTGTCATCCTTCGCTGCTCCTTTCCAGGCTCCCGGTGCCAATTAGCGCTTTACCGGGTGCAAGATTCCTTATACACTAAGTATAGAAAAAGCCGAAAAGGGATAACACATCGCCAGATGACCAGTAAAGTGTAAGATATTGATCTGACCCCACGTCCCGCCCAGAAGGGAGCCTGCGCCTGTGATCAGGATCAAGGGAAGCATCCGCAACAAGCTGATTCTGTTTATGCTAACCGCCACCATTATTCCCATCGCCGCCTCTATCCTCGTTACTTATTCCTACAATAAGGAAACCGTCAAGAAAAATACCATCCATGAGAACAGTAACCTGATTTTTCAGGGTAAAACCAACCTGATGCATTATCTCAGTATCATTGACCAGGCTACGTTAAGCGCTTACAGCGATTACCGTGTATTCAACATCCTGCAAAGCGGCTACCAGGGCAATATTGACCAGCGCAGTGATCTGCTCCGTGCCGTACAACTGGTCAGCCGTTCCGTCAGCGAGGTGGCCCAGGTCCATCTGGACCTGTATGAATCAAGCGAGCATTTCCTGTATGTCAACGGCCGCCTGACCAGCTCCCCCCGTAAGCTGGCGGAGGGCAATACGGAGCATCCCCCCTTTGCTGGCTACCAATCCTATATGGAGGCCACCCACCCGGCCCATGATTACGGCGTCGCCTATTTCCCCAAAAACGAGCCTTACCCGGTGTTCACTCTGCACCGGCCCATCTATAATGTACCCGCCGTCCGGCAGTTGGGCTTAATGTCGGTGGATCTGCGTTTGGATTTCCTGGAGCGGATCTGCACCCAGCTGTATAATCCCCAATACGAAAATTTGTATATTTTAGATGAAAATAGAAATATTGTCTACAGTAAATCCCCCTCCGAATGGGGCGAAAAACCTGCATACAGCTGGCTCGGGCAGCTTACCGGGGAAGAAGGCAGCTTCGAGTGGAAGGATGGAACCGAAAGCGGCATGACCATCTACCAGCGTATGGAGGCCTCCTACATGAACTGGACCATCGTCAAGCAAATCCCCTACAGCCACCTGTACAAGGATGCCCGGGACCTGACCCGCATCAATGCCGGGGTGTACACGCTGTTTTTGGTGATTGTCATCGTGGCGACGGTGATCATCTCCATCCGCTTTACGGCGCCGATTCAGGCTCTTACCGCAGCCGTCAACAAAATTCAGTCCGGCCAGCTCCATGTGGAGATCGATTCCAAAAGCACAGATGAGATTGGTGTGTTGGCCCGCCGCTTCCGGATTATGATGCAGACCTTAAACGAGCTGATTCTGCGTGAATATGCCCTGAAGCTGGCCAACCGGACCAACGAGCTGAAGGCCCTCCAGGCTCAGATCAATCCCCATTTTCTCAATAATGCTCTCCAGTCCATCGGCACCCTGGCCCTCCAGCATGGGGAGAACCGGATTTATACCCTGATTGCCTCCTTGGGGAGAATGATGCGCTACCAGATGAATATGGATAAAACCATTGTCCCCCTGCAGCAGGAAATCGAATATGTGAAGGGGTATCTGGAGCTGCAGCAGCAGCGCTTCGACGGGAAGCTGCAGGTAGAGCTGGACGCCAAGCCTGAGGCATTGGCCATTCCCGTGCCCAAGATGACGCTGCAGCCGCTGGTGGAGAATTATTTCAAGCATGGCTACGACTCCACTGCCGGAGGGTGTATCCGCATCGCCGCAAGCCTGTCCCCGGAGGAGGAGCTGCGCATCGAGGTGGTTGACAACGGCAGGGGCATGTCCATCCTGGAGCTGAAGGCGCTTCGGGAGAAGCTGCGGCAGGAGCCCTCTGGCGGAAGCGGGGAGGACGGGGGCATCGGCCTCTTGAACGTAATCGCCCGAATCCGGCTGTATTACAATCCGCTGGCCGAGCTGAGTGTGGAATCCCCCGAAGGCGGCGGGCTGAAAGTGGAGCTGTATATCCCCCTTAAAGAAGGAGGTCTGAACCATGAAGGCATTGATCGTGGATGATGAAAAGCATGTGAGGAGCGCTATCCGCCTGCTGGCGGACTGGCCGTCCTTCGGCATAACCAGCCTGGAGGAGGCGGAGGACGGGGAAACGGCTGTCCGGATGATCCCCGGGCTTCAGCCGGAGCTGGTGTTTACGGATATGCTGATGCCGGGTATGGGCGGCACCGGGCTGCTGGAGTGGATTAAAACCTATTCTCCCCGGACCAAGGTTATTGTGATCAGCGGCCATGATGATTTCGAGCTGGTGCGCACAGCAGTGAAGCACGGCGGAATGGACTATCTCCTGAAGCCCATCGATCCGGCAGAGCTGGGGGAGGCAATCCGGAAGGCGGTGAACAGCTGCAGGCTGGAGGCCGAGACCGAGCGGCGGCTCCAGGAGCAGCATATGGAGGTTAATCAGATTAAGCCGGTGTATTGGGAGAGGATGCTGTCCAACCTGCTGGACGACGCCTCCTATTACGGGAAGCTGAAGGACAGCCTTATCCGTGACCTGGGTTATTCTCCGGACAACCGGGAATGCCGGCTCGGGGTAATCGGACTGGCGGACATTCCGCCGGTCATCCGCCAGAAGTTCGCCTCCGGCACGGATCTGCTCCACTTCTCGCTCTTGAACATCTGCAATGAATACCTGAGCCGGGACAAAACCGGCTACGCCTTCCGCCACGGGGACGGTACCGGTACGATTGTGCTGCTCATCTGGAGGTACACTTCAAGCGCGGGGGAGCTGATCCGGCGCATCGCAAGCGGCATCCGCCAGACCCTGGGCGGCAGCTTCGATATGGGCCTTAGCGGAACTGCAGCTTTTCCCCTGGGCGCCTCCGGCGCCTACCGGGAGGCGATGCACGCTCTGCGCAGCCGCAATCTGCTTCTCCGCAGCGGATGGATTCACGAGGCCGGGACGGGCCAGGAGCCCGCCTTCCGCCCGCTCCCCTTCCGGGAGTATGAGGAGGAGCTGCGGCTGGCCGTGCAAAGCGCCCATGAGGGGCAGCTTGCGGCAGCGGCCGGTAAGCTCTTCGGGGATATCCGCCGGTGGGACCGGATTACCGTAGACCATCTGGAGCTGTGGAATCAGGAGTTTGCTCTGTTCCAGGCACGCTGGGCTATGGACGGCACGGTGGTGCCGGAGCCCGCCATTCCGCTGGAGGCGGACGGCTGCCTGTCCTTGTCCGTATGGGAGCAGCGGATTACGGAGCAGCTGCTCATGCTTGCGGATTTGCATACCCGGCAGCTGCGGGAGGACCGGCACATCATCTACGAAATCGCCCATTATCTGCGGGAGCATGCCGAGGAGGACATCTCACTGCAGGACATTGCAGACCGCTTCTATCTCAGCCGGGAATACATCTCCCGCAAATTCAAGCAGGAGTTTAAAGAAAATTTGTCCGACTATATCGCCCGCATCCGCATCGAAAAATCCAAGCTGCTCTTATTGAATCCCGACTACCGCCTGAGCCGGATTGCCCTCCTGGTCGGCTACCAGGATGAGAAATACTTCAGCAAGGTCTTCAAGAAGCTCACCGGACTCTCCCCGGGGGAATACCGCAGGAAATCGGGAAGAGACGACGGATCGTAACAGTTTGTTCATGGCTCTGACAGCAATCGCCACTAAAGACCCTCGCCCCTGGCGGAAGACCTATGCTATACTAGGGCGTGTATGCAAACCCGCTGCTCCACTCGGAGTTTACGTACACACCCTGGGCGTGTACGCAAACCCGCTTGAGGGCATCTGTTCGACTTTAGAAAAGTGAATGAATATTCATGTGGAATGACTGGGAGGGAAAGGAGTGGCTTGAGGGCGAGTTTTTTGGCGGCTTTGAACCCTTATCATTCTAATTCAATCAAGGCCGACAAAACGTGTTTGAGCATCCAAGGC
>JAEWAA010000206.1 GCA_023391955.1 Bacillota bacterium
AGCGGGGACGGCGCAGGTGGTATCTGGCATTACGAAGCTGCTCCACCGTAACGCTGGTTACCATCCGGGGCAAAGAGCCTGCTGTCTCCAGATGGCTGATCATCCGGGAGAACAGCAGGACGAAAGAAGGAAACAGGATGATGGCCAAGGCGGTTCCCACACTGGAAGCCATGATGATCCAATGGTACCCCTCTTTTAAGGGAACACCCGGCTCTGCCCGCGCCAAATCAATCAAACCTCCGGCCAGCGGAGACTGGACCATGTTGGCGGTTCGGGAGACCAGAAGCAGAATACCCGTCAAGGAAAGGGATACCGCCAGCTTGCCCGTTCGAACTCCAGCTAGACGCAAGGAGTAAGACAAGGTCTCCGCACAATGGATCAATCCCGTCAAAACACATACCGTCGCAATAATCGCCGTCATACGCAAAAACCCTCATTTTACCATTTTCAGTTAATGGTAACATGAGGGCGCTGCACTGTAAATCGCCACTTCAGCGGAACATATTCCACAGCCTCAAAAGATGCAGCATATTGTTGGGATCGATCTTCTGCTCCAGCACAAAACGGACCATCTGCTGCTTTTGGCGCTCCGGGGTCTTTTCATTCAATATCCTAAGCCCCCGGTCCACCAGAAAAACCACCGTCTCCGGGTCCGCCAGATCATCCCGGGTCAGTCCGTCGGCCAGCTCCTTTAACCGTTCCTTCTTCAGCGGGTCCTTGGCCTTTTTCCTGAGCTTTTCCACCCATTCCCTTTCAATGCCATATTCACTGTAGCTCTGATAGCCCATATGCTGTCCCACCTTTCTGCCGCCGCCTGGGGAAAGCACGTTACCCGCGAGTGCGGGCAGCCTCCCCTGGCGTGCCGGGTTTGGTACAGTATATGGGCATCCGCACAGGTGTGATACCTGGAATTCACCTGACTCCATGTTCAGGGTTCATTCTCCAACAGCTCGATGTCTTCCCCCTGCTGCTGCCTCATGGCAATATGATCCCTTCCCCACGTGCACATCACATCAATGATCTGATTGGCGGTTTTGCCATACTCGGTGATGTAATACTCCACCTTGGGCGGCATTTCGTCATACACCCGCCGTCCAACAATGCCGTCCCGCTCCAGCTCCCGCAGCTGCTGGATCAGCACCTTTTGGGAAACGCCGGGAATCAGGCGCTGGAGCTCGCCGGTTCTTTTGGTCCCGGATATCAGCAGGCAGACGATCAGAGCCTTCCATTTGCCGCCGAGTATCTCCAGTGTCGCCTCAATGCCCAGCCGGTATTGCTTCATCGTGAATCCCCCTGTCGGATAAGACCAACTATGGCATCATTATCGCATAAGCCTTCCCGGTTATCCAATACTTACCGGAAGGTAACCATACACTGACTTCATTGTGTGTATTTACGAACAAGAGCGGGAAGGGGATAATGAGTTCAATCCAATGAAACATATGCGAAAGGAAGGATTGACCCTATGAAACCCCTTGTGATTGTAGCTCACCCCGATATGGAACGTTCGAGAGTCAACCGCAGATGGAAGCAGGAGTTGGACCAATACCCGGCAGATATTGCCGTCCATGAGCTGTATACCCAATACCCGGACTGGAACATAGACGTCGCACAGGAGCAGAAGCTGCTGGAGGCCCATGATTTGGTGATTCTGCAATTCCCTTTGTACTGGTACAGCTATCCCCCTCTATTGAAAAAATGGCTGGATGAGGTTTTCACTTACGGCTGGGCTTATGGGTCAAAAGGGGATAAACTCCGCGGCAAACGCTTCGGCATCGCCATGACCATCGGGGACAAGCAGGAAAACTACTCGCCGACCGGCTCCGTATCATTCACAGTGGATGAGATGATCGCCCCCTTCAAAGCCAGCATGATCCATGTGGGGGCGGTGCCGCTGCCGTATTTCGCCGTATTCGGCTCCTCCTTCCAAGCCAGCGACGCACATATTGACCAAAGCGCCAGGGAGTATGTGGAATACATCTTCAGGCATAAATAACGGTTCCCGCGTGAAGTGAATCATGAATCATTGACCTAACCAAGTTGATCCGCTATCCGGACACAGAAGACCTTATTTCGCCGGAATCCACGCTTTTGCTGATTTCGCGGACACAGCGGACCTTATTCTATTCAGAAACCGCCTCGAGCCGCTGTTTATGGGCAAATAAGGGCTCCTGGGTCCGCTCAGATGAAAATGTACCCATTTTCCACCCAATAGCGTCTCTTGTGTCCGTTAGAACAACGCACAGCAAAAAAAGACCTTCCGCCGGCGGCTTGCCGAAGGAAGGCCTTTTTTGAATTCCGATATCCAATCCAAAGTCAATCCAAGGGCTCTCCGCCCTCGGGCACATCGCGGTTCAGGAACTCCCGCAGTGGAGCGAGCTCCGCCGCAGTCCAGAACCGGGGCTCCGCCACCAGCTCCGCGGCATCCTCACGGGCTTGCTCCAGCACCTCGAAGTCGCTGACCAGGTCCGCCACCTTAAACTCGGGCAGCCCGCTCTGTTTGGTGCCGAAGAAGTCTCCGGGGCCGCGCAGCTCCAGATCCCGCCGGGCAATCTCGAAGCCGTCATTGGTCTCCGTCATCACCTTGAGACGCTCCTTGGCAATCTCGTTTTTGGGGTCGGCAATGAGCACGCAGTAGGATTGAAGCTCGCTGCGGCCTACCCGCCCCCGGAGCTGGTGAAGCTGGGACAGCCCGAAGCGTACCGCGTCATAGATAATCATCAGAGTGGCGTTAGGCACGTCCACCCCAACCTCGATTACCGTTGTAGAGACCAGCACATGCACCTGGTTCTCCTTAAAAGCGGTCATGATCTCATCCTTTTCCTGGCTGCTCATCCGGCCATGGAGCAAACCGATGCGGAGATCAGGGAAGGCCTGCATAAGCTGGACATGCACGTCGATGGCATTCTGCACATCTAGCTTCTCGGATTCCTCGATCAGCGGACAAACCACATAGGCCTGCCGCCCTTTCCCCACCTCCTGGCGGATGAAGCCCAGCACCCGGTCCATTTTGTCGTGGGTGACGGAATAGGTCAAAATCGGCTTCCGTCCCTTAGGCAGCTCCTTCAGCGTGGAGATATCCAGATCGCCGAAGGCGGTAATGGCCAGGGTCCGGGGAATGGGAGTCGCCGTCATGGAGAGCACATCCGGGTTCATCCCCTTGCGGCGCAGAATCCCCCGCTGCTGGACGCCGAAGCGGTGCTGCTCGTCAGTGACGACCAGCCCCAGATTGCGGAAGAACACATCCTCCTGAATCAAGGCGTGGGTGCCAACGAGAATATCCGTCAGCCCCATCTGGAGGGCGGCTAGGGCATCCTTGCGCTGCCTGTCCGTCAGACTGCCCGTCAGAAGGGCAATCTGGACGCCGAAGCCCTCAAACAACCGCTCCAGAGAGGCTTTATGCTGCTCCGCCAAAATTTCCGTAGGCACCATCAAGGCCCCCTGGGCGCCGGCGGTAATTACCGCATAGAGGCCAGTGGCGGCCACTACCGTTTTACCCGCACCCACATCGCCCTGGAGCAGCCGGTTCATGGCATGGGGCGCCTCCAGATCATCGAGAATTTCGGCGATGACCTGCTTTTGGGAGTGGGTCAGCGTAAAGGGCAGCCGCCGGACAAAATCACGGACCTTGGGCCTGTCCACCTTGTGGGGAACACCATCGGCCTTGGTCCGGTTCAGCATACGGTACGCCTGTACCTTCAGCTGGAACAGGAACAGCTCCTAGTAGACCATCCGCCTGCGGGCGGCCTGCCCCTCCCGGGCATCCGTAGGCTGGTGCAGAATGGCTACCGCTTCCTTGCGGGTAATAAACCGGTAACGCTCTACCAGCTCCTCGGGCAGCACCTCGCCGATCATGTCGCCGAATTGCACCAGAGCTTGCCGGATCACCTTCCGCAGGAAGGTCTGAGTGATCCCTTCCGCTGTGGAGTATACGGGCTGGAGTGTCCCGGTACGGGCTTTGTCGCCGGCAGCCTCGGGAAATTCCGATGAGCTGACGATGATGGTCTGCCGCTTTTCTTCCCACTTGCCCGAAACTACAATCTCCTTGCCCGGCGTCAGCTTGTCCTTCATATAATGCCGGTTAAACCAAACAGCCGTGATCAAGAAACGGCCCCCCGCCATCAATCTGACGGTAAGCCGTGACTTGCTCCGGCCGTAAACGGACAGGACGGGCTCTCCGTAAAGAGTGCCCTGTATGGTAATCTTCTCCCCATCCTTGACCTCGGTGAGGTCACGTAGGCGGTAATCCTCATAACGGAACGGGTAGTATTCCAGCAGCTGCCCTACGGAGTGGAGCCCCAGTGCGCCGAGCTCCTTGGCCTTCTCCGCACCGACGCCGCGGATCTGCCGCAGGGGGATGGTATATAAATCAACGGCCGCCATGAGCCGGAACCATAAAAACCCCGACCGTCCCGCCGCCCACATGGGTGCCGATGACCGGTCCGATTGTTGTATACATCATCTCAACCACCTCAAATTGCTGGTGTATCAGCGCACTTAATTCC
>JAEWAA010000243.1 GCA_023391955.1 Bacillota bacterium
CCGGAGCCTCGGCTACATTGCGCAGGCGGCCCCACTCCTTCTTATACAAGGAGCTGACAGAGGCGGAGAGGCCGCCGCTCTCTGGCGTCACCTGCAAGAGCTGCTGCCCGGACAAGGCGGCTACCAGCAGCCGGCCCTTCCAGGGGCCTTGGGTAATGAACGCCATGCCGGAGGGAGCCCAGGTTTCGCTGCCGCTATGAGCCAGAGGAGCCAATAGAGGGACACCGTCCCGTGTATCCGTTTCGTCCCCTTGGATCAAGGGCCACCCGTAGTTGGAGCCGGGGGTGATGATGTTCAATTCGTCATGGGCGCTTTGTCCATGCTCGGAGCTGAACAGGGCGCCGGTATCCGGCTGCCAGGCTAAACCCTGGGGATTTCGGTGGCCCAAGCTGTAAACAGGAGAGCCGGGAAACGGATTATCCCCGGGAACGGAGCCGTCCGGCGCCAGTCGGAGGATTTTGCCGGCCAGGCTGTCCTTTTGCTGGGCCAGCTCCCGTTTGGCGGCATCGCCTGTGGTGATGTATAAGAACCCGTCGGGCCCGAATTTCATCCGCCCGCCGTTATGGGTGCTGCTTCCGGGAATGTTGTCGATCAGGGTGGATTCTACTTTGGCGGCATCCTGCCCGATGGAGAGGCGGAGCACACGGTTTTTAACAGCATCGCCGTTCCGGTAGGTCTGATATACATAAGCGGTGCCATTCCCGGCAAAGTTGGGGTCCAGCACAAGACCCAACAATCCGCCTTCGCCCAAGCCCGCGGAAGGCAGCTCCAGCAGGGGTGCCTCCCGGACCTTGCCGCCTTCAATGACACGGAGATAACCCGGCCGTTCTGTGAAGAAAATCCGCCCGTCCGGCGCAAATGCCAATTCCCATGGCAGCTGCAGGCCTTCCGCCAGCACCTGGTCCCGGTAAGGGAAATCATCGGCTTGTGGAGCCGGCGACCCGGCGGTCACTGTAGAAGCAGCCGGGGAGGCTACGCTGCCTGTTCCCGGAGAGGCTTCCTTCCGGACAGCACAGCTTGCCGTGAGCAGCATGAGGGCAGCGGTTCCAGCTGCTGCGAGCTTATGCATATCATCGCCTCCAAACTTTTTAATATTTTCGGGGGCTCCCCCAAAAGTAATCGGAATCCGCTTCGAAGCATCTCGTCACTTTTGGGAGATTGTTTTGGGGGAATCATTAATATTACCCGCTTCCGCCCGTTTTGAAACTTATAAGGGATGCCGATTCTGCTGCCGGTATTCGCTGGGGGAGATGCCGTAGCGCTTGCGGAACATCCGGCTGAAGTGGGTATAGCTGGTAAACCCGCAGGCGAAGGCTGCTTCCTCCAGGGTTACGTTGTCGTAGAGAATATGCTCCCGGGCATGGTTCAGCCGCATCAGGATGGCATAATCCATAACGGAGCAGCCGTAGGCCTCCTTAAACAGCTCCGACGCTCGTGAAATGCCTAAGCCGCCGTAGGAGGCAATCTGCTTCAGGGTCATGGGCTGGGCCGAATGGGCCTCCATGTAGCTTTTCATCCGTGCTGCCGCCCGTGGGATGGGATGAGAGGAGTAGGGGGAGAGACTGCGGCGGACGGCCAGCAGCAGAAGCCGGCCCAGATAATCCTGGGTTTCCGCATCCTGATCCCGCAGTCTGCGGAACTCATAAACCAGATTTTTGAAGAGATTCAGGAACGGCTCGTCCTGGCCCAGCTGGAGCTTGCGCTTAAAGTCTCCCTCCAGCCAATCGAGAGGCTCGTCCACGGTGCAGGACATATAATAATCTGCGCAGCGCACTGCCTTTTGCCCGTCAGGCAGCCCGGTTTCCAAGATATAGCTGTCCCCCGGTGCGGCAACCATCAGATCGCCGGGGACATATTCCTGCTCCACCCCATTCAGGTGGATGCGGCTTTTTCCTTCCGCCTGGAAACGGAGCAAATAGTGGGGCAAAAGGCGGCGGGAGGAATAGGGTTTGGTGTGAATGGAATACCCGCAGGCTGTAACCGTACAGGGCGGCATTTGCATGGGTAGGGCTCCCTCCTGTATAAATAATCGGAAGATATGACAACCCAGCGGAAGATCGTTTCTGTTCAACCGGCCAAGGGCTTTTTTATAATGATAAGGGAAAATGAAAACGGTCGCAATCATTGGGGGCAAAACAATGGAAAATAAAACGGCTGTGCAGCTGTACACACTGCGGGAGGAATGCCAGGCGGATTTTCCTTATGTGCTCAGAGAATTGAAGCGGATGGGCTGGGCTGGAGTGCAATTTGCCGGCTACCACAGCATGGATCCCGAAGAGCTGGCAGCTATTCTGAAGGAGCTGAACCTGCAGACAGCGGGACTGCATGTGGGGTATATGCAATTTGTAGAGGAGCTGGACACGCTGGTCCGTGAGGCGCGGGTTCTGGGCACCAAGGACTTAATCTGTCCTGCCATTCCGGCAGATTTGCGTACTTCTTCAGGGTATGTGGAGGTTCGCAGGGTGTTGAATGAAGCCGCCGCTAGGCTGAAGAAAGAGGGGATGCGGCTTAGCTACCATAACCATGCTTTCGAATTTGAGACCTTGGTGGAGGGGCGTACGGCGCTGGAATATCTTCTGGACCCGTCCCCCGATAATCTGGTGCTGGCGGAGCTGGATGTGTATTGGGTGAAAAAGGGCGGGTATGATCCCGTGGCTTATTTGGCCCCGTATCAAAACCGGATGCCCATTATTCATCTGAAGGATATGACCCGGGACGAGGAGCAGACCTTCGCTGAGATCGGGGAGGGCTCCATCGATTTTAAACCGATCCTGGAGTGGGGCGAAGCCGGCGGGGTGGAATGGTATGTGGTGGAGCAGGACCGGTGCAGCCGTTCACCCATGGATTGTGTAGAAACAAGCTGGAGAAATCTGTCCGGGCTAATCCGGGAGCTTCGTTAAAGAAATGCATTCCTAAAGGGGGAAGAGAATCATGGGCAAAAAGCTGAGAGTAGGCGTTGTAGGTACAGGCAATATCTTTGTGTCGGCGCATCTGGAACCTTTGCTGAAGCATACGGAGCTGGAGGTGGTGGCCCTTTGCGATATCAAACGGGAGAAGGCGGAGCGGATCGCAGCAGAGCATCACATCCCATTTGTATATGCGGATTACCGGGAGATGCTGGCGGAGCAGGAGCTGGATATCGTGGACATCTGCACACCCAATCTGCTCCATTCGCAGGTGGCGGTAGCGGCTCTGCAGGCAGGGGCGCATGTATTTTGCGAAAAACCGGATGCGGTCAGTCCGGAGGAGGCTCAGCGGATGGCGGATGCCGCCGTGGAAGCTGGCAAACATCTGATGGTGATGCGGAACAACCGGTTTTCGCCTCAGGCTCAATTTTTGAAGCGGTATATTGAGGAAGGCCATGCAGGCGAGATCTATACCGGACGCTGCGGCTGGCTCCGCCGGAGAGGCATTCCGGGCAAGGGCGGCTGGTTTACCACCAAGGAGCTGTCCGGCGGCGGGCCGCTGATTGACCTGGGTGTCCATTTTATTGACTTGGCCATCTGGCTGATGGGCAATCCCCGCCCAGTAGCCGTCAGCGGTGCCACCTATACAAAGTTTGCCAACAATGAGCTGTCCGACTCCATTCACAGCAGCTTCGGGGAAAAACAGGAAAACGGCACCTTCGACGTGGAGGATCTGGCTACCGGCTTCATCCGCTTCGACAACGGCGCCACGCTTCAGCTTGAATTCAGCTGGGCCTCCAATGTGGGGGAGGAGATGAACTTCGTGGAGCTGCGCGGTACGAAGGCGGGAGCCAGCATCAAAAAAGGGGAGCTGGCCGTATTTACTGAAACTGCAGGCCAACTGACGGATTTGGTGCCCGTATTCAAGGGCAATCAGGCCCATGGCAACCACGGCAAACATCTGTATCATTTCGTCGACTGCATTCAGGGAAGGGCCAATCCCATCAACACCCCGGCCCAAGGTGTGGATATGATCAAGATATTGTCCGCCATCTACGAATCCGCCGCCGCAGGCAAGGAGATCCGGCTGTAGGCAGTCATCCTCCGTATAAAAAAAGCGCTGTTTTCTCTTTAAGAGAGAGACAGCGCTTTTTGGAAACTGTGTTTATGCGGCGGTAACCGCGGATGTGATTTCCTTGCGAGGCTGCAGGAGAAGCCAGATGCAGGAGAACAGCAGAGCGGCTACCACCAGACTGTCGAACAGCACGGAGGCCTGGTCCTGGACGAGAAATTGTGTGAAGTTATGCAGGAAGTGAAAGGCGATAAGCGGAAGCAGAGTTTTGTGCCGCACATACAACAGCGCCAGGGACAGACCCACCAAAAAGGCGTAAGCCAGCTGCAGCAGGGTGGCGGCCATATTCTGCCCGCCCATCAGATTAAGCAGATGGGTAAGGGAGAAAAGCAAGCTGGAGGTGAGAACGGCGATGCGGACGCCTTTTTGCAGCATGATATTCAGAATCAGCCCGCGGTAGACGGTTTCCTCCACAAAACCCACCAGCAATGCCAGACCCAGCAGTCCGATCCAATGCAGAGCCGAAATCTCCCGGAAGCCGTTGGTCAAACCGTTGGTGATAACCAGGAGCACATCCGCCGCAAGCGGCAGATAAAAGAGCAGCTCCTTACGCGGGATGGAGCCGAAGCTGCGGAAGCCGTAACGGGTGTAACGTTTGCCGGTCAGCAAATATATGAGCAGCAGGACTGCAATGGGAGCAAAAGCATATGGAACCGGCGACTGGCTGGTTTTTTCCGTAATGGTGAGATAGGCTCCTGCGGCAAACAAGGCTAAAAACAGCATCACCTCAATCAGCACCGCAGCCAGTACCGGGTGTCTTCCGGTATAGCCGGACAATCCGTGTTTGCTTGTTGGTTTTACGTTATTCATCATGGTTCTCCTCCACAGCGGCATCTTGTTCCGCATTATATTCATCCTTTAGTTCCTTCTCCCGCAGGTCCCCCAGCCACCGCTCGGCCATCTCCAGATAGCGGAAGCCGTAGGTCAGCACCGACAGCCTGAAGCGGTAATCCTCCGGATTCTCCAGCTCTTCGGTTTCCTTATCCACGATCTGTTTGACCACGGCAAGCCGTCCCAGCTCCTCCCGGAGTGACCCATGGAAGGCAGCAAGCCGTTTCTGCCGCAAGGTCTCCTCCAGATAATCATAGAAGAAAAACTTCAGCAGATGCTCGTTGCGGTTGCGGGTCAGCGGCTCCCCCAGCCATTCCAGAAACTGTTTGCGGCCTGACGCCTCCATGGTGTACAGCTTCTTGTTTTTGGCACCGTCGGTTTCCACCAGTGAAATGGCTCCCTGCTCTGCCAGGCGCTTCAAGGCGGGATAAAGGCTGCCGTAGCTGGCTGTATAAAAGAAGCCGACGGATTGCTCGATAACGCTCTTCAAGCCGTATCCGGTCTGCGGACCTTCCATTAATATGCCGAGTATTACATTATCAATCATGTTCAGGCTCCTTCATATCAAGTCGATATATCGAGTTGATACTATTATTATCCGGACAGCATCATTTTGTCAACAAGAAATACGGTAAGGCTGTCCTTAAAAGAAAAAGCCGCCCCTTTAAAAGGGACAGCTTTGATGTAAGATTGCGGTATGTGGTTTTATTCCTCTTCTTTCACTGCGGCGAGAGTATTGTAATTGGCCATAGGCTCCTTGGTCAAAAACGGCGCATCTACATAACGCGACAGATAGTTGTCACCAAACAGGATGTCATACTGCAGCATCCGGTATTGCTCCACCAGCTCCTCAGAGCCGGCGGGAACCGTGTGGGAGAGTGCTCCCGACGGGTCAACCGTCAGGTTGCGGATCAGACCGGGCACGGACCGGTACAGCTTGGAGCCGAGGGCGAATTGCCCCTCCGGCTGCATACCGAGTGTATCCAGCACATACGCCCCCATAAAAGAAGCGCTGATGGTGTTGACCTGCTGTTCCTCCGCAGCGGCAAAATTGGACCAGGTGACAAAGGGGATGCTGCGCAGGTTTTTGTACTCCGTAAGGCTCCAGTCTGCCGGCTTGCCGGATTGGACAAAACCCGCTTGGCGGTACAGGTCATACTCTAAACCAAGAGTAGGAAGATGATCACCGTAGAAGACAATGTAGGTTGGTTCGTCGGCCTGGGCAAAATGCTCCACCAGCCGCTTCAAGGCCTGGTCGGCATAATGGGCGCCTTGGGCGTAGGTTTCCAGCATATCGCGGGCTTCCTCTGTCAGGTCACCCTCCACCTTGAAGGTATTGCCCGACGGATACCGATTTTTATCCGTATAAGGGGCATGATTCTGCATGGTTACCGCATAAATAAATACCGGGTCCTCACTTTGATCGATCTCATGGATAATGCTGTCGGCAATTTCGTTGTCCGAAATATAAAGGCCGTTGTATTCGGGGTTGATGAAGCCATCCTTACTCTTAAAACCTTCGAAGCCCAGTTCCTTGTACACACCCTCCCGGTTCCAGAACCAGCCGTCGTAGGTATGGATGCCAAGGCTCCGGTAGCCCTTTGTTTCAAAATAACTGGCCAGGCTGGGGACACTGCCGTTGACGTATTGCAGATACGGTACGGAACCGGCGGGCATGAAGGACATGGAAAGACCGGTCAGCACCTCAAATTCCACGTTGCTGGTGCCCCCTCCGAATTGGGGGGACAGCATGGTGCCGGAGGGATAGCTTTGCTGCAGCTGATGAAGCGTCGGTACCGGGTCGGAGCTAAAGGACACATTGGAAAGCACCGTAGGGTCCCAGAAGGCCTCGCTCATGATGAATACCACATTGGGGCGTTTCTTGGGGGCCGCGGTTTCCTTGCCGTCCGTCTGGTTAAAGGCAGGCACGGCCTCCTCAGAAGTGTCGGCGGTTAAGCCCTGGGCCAGCGACGCCATGTTGTCGGCACTGTAGTCCTCCGGCTCGGGGACCTGGGCATTCTGCACATTCAAGGTAAAGGCCAAGAGCAATCCGTTGCTGTCATAATTGGCCTGCTGGCTCCAGATGGTATCATCCACTCCGGCCTTGGCCACTCTTTCCTTAGCCCAGGACACTTGGAGACCGAAGGACAGCAGTACGGCCAGGGAAACGGCTCCCAGAATTCCGCGGCTGATCCATGAAACCACCAGCCGGCTTTTGAGCTTGCGGTGGAGGTAAACCAGACTGCCCAAGGCGGCCAGAATTACCGCCAGCTTCAGCAGATCCTGGGCGCCTGTAAACAAAGGCCCTACGTCCATTCCTTCTTTGTTGAGGATAATATCCCAAGGGAAGAAGGGTTCACCCACCAGCATGCTTTTGTAATAATTGATGAAGGCCATCACCGACAGCAGCACCGCCGCCGCGCCAACAGCCAAAAAAACCGATCCGATCAGGCTATAAAATAAAATCAGGGCGCTGCCGCTAATGAGTGCGTTCAAGGCATAAATGGATGTGTTTCTGCGGATCCAGGCCAGGGTTTCCCACAGAGAGCCTCTGCTGATCCACTCGACTCCGATGCTGAGAAGACAAGAGGAGAGCAGAAGGGCGGTTCCGATAAATAATGACTTTGCCAGACGTTTCCTCCCAAGAGGTAAGGTTTGGCGGTTCATAAAGGGTTCGCTCCTTCCTCGTACATATGATTATTACCCCATGGTAACAAGGGTGTTTGAATAATTCATGAAGCAAAAGTAAAGAAATTCTTAATTTTTTGTGAAGATGTTTCGTCGGAAAGAGCGTTAATACAGCCAGAAAATCGGGTAAGATAAGCGTATAGAGATATGAGGAGGAATGAATCATGGACCAAGAGGGGATTCGTCATGTGGTGCAGTTCCGGTTGAAGCATAAGCCGGACTCGGCTGAGGCGAAGGCGTTTCTGGAAGAAGGGAGAAAGTCGCTTTCATCTATTCCTGTGGTGAAATTCTTTGAGGTTCTGCGCCAAATCAGCAGCAAGAACAAATTCGATTTCGCCTTCTCGATGGAATTCCTGACGCAGGCGGATTATGAGGCGTATGACCGCCATCCCGTCCATGTGCAGTTTGTGGAGGAATTTTGGAAGCGGGAAGTGGAGGATTTCCTTGAAACCGATTTGAAAATTTGGAAGGACTAAAACGCAACTCTTTGGTACAAGACT
The DNA here is from genome assembly GCA_023391955.1 of Bacillota bacterium. GTDB lineage: Bacteria > Bacillota > Bacilli > Paenibacillales > NBRC-103111 > Paenibacillus_AR. The sequence continues at coordinate 8,058 of JAEWAA010000243.1, forward strand.
GCGTCTAATGGATAACCTCCCAAAACAAAGAAAAACCTGAGGGATGTCCTCAGGTTTTTTGGGTCGGGGTTGAAAAAGATTGTGGGCTATGTTACAATTATATTCTCATTCATCAATCGTTTGCATATCATTATTATCATAGCACTTATCGAAATGATTGTCAAGGAACGTTCTTGTGTCATTTCAAAAGCCGCATCATGGGATGTCCGCAGCAAGGGGTCGTAAATAGAACGGGAAGCCCACATTCCCACATGGAGGAAGTGCATGCCAATGGTGAACCACACGGATACAGGCCAGGAGCATATAGACAAAAAAGGCCTGATGGAGCTGGATTTATCAAGTCAAACACGGGATCTCTCCGCTTTGGAGCAGCTTGAGCCTGCCAAGCATGAGCTTGAGGATGAGGAGCTTATCCCTCTTGACGAGGAACTGCTGTTGCCCGCCGATGTGAAGATCGATGATCCGGTGCGGCTTTATTTGAAGGAAATCGGCCGTGTGCCGCTTTTGAAAACCCAGCAGGAAATTGAGCTGGCCAAACGGATTGAACAAGGGGACGAGGAAGCGAAGAAGCAGCTGGCAGAAGCCAATCTCCGGCTTGTGGTCAGCATCGCCCGCCGTTATATCGGCCGCGGCATGCTGTTCCTGGATCTGATCCAGGAAGGGAACCTGGGCTTGATTAAGGCTGTGGATAAATTCGACCATTCCATGGGCTTCAAATTCAGCACCTATGCCACATGGTGGATCAGACAGGCCATAACCCGGGCAATAGCCGACCAGGCGCGTACCATCCGGATTCCCGTGCATATGGTGGAGACGCTGAACAAGTTTGTACGCGTATCCCGCCAGTTGCTGCAGGATTTGGGCAGGGAGCCTACGGAAGAGGAAATTGCCAAGGAGATGGGCGTCACCGTAGAGAAGATCCAGGAGATCAAAAAAATCGGCCAGGACCCGGTATCGCTGGATACCCCGATCGGTGAGGAAAACGACTCCCTCCTGGGAGACTTTATAGAAGACAAGGATGCACTGGCTCCGGCGGATTCCGCTGCGTTTAAGCTCTTGAAGGAGCAGCTGGAGGATGTGCTGGATACGTTGACGGAGAGGGAGGAGAATGTGCTCCGGCTTCGTTTCGGCTTGGATGACGGCAGAACCCGGACGCTGGAGGAAGTGGGCCAGGTGTTCGGCGTCACCCGGGAGCGGATCCGGCAGATTGAGGCCAAGGCGCTCCGCAAGCTCCGCCACCCCAGCCGCAGCAAACGCCTTAAGGATTTTCTGTAATCAACCAATTTTTTATTACAAGCCGCGGGCCTTTACGCCTGCGGTTTTTTCGCTTCTGTGAAGAAAACTTGTGCGGAGCCGGTAACGGGATATAATAAATACATCAAGGTTGTATCAAGCAGCAGGGACGGTGGATGCGTGCAAGCATTGGCGGCGAATTTATTACAGCATTTATACGGTTTTATCACGGTTTTGAATGTGCTTCTTGCCATTACCGTTATATTTTTGGAGCGTCGGAATGTGGGTGTGACCTGGGCATGGTTGATGATTCTTTTGTTCCTGCCTGTGGTGGGTTTTGTGCTGTATATGTTATTCGGGCAAAATCTCAGCAGGCGGAAGCTCTATAAGCTGGGGGCTAGGGAACGGATGGTGATCCGCACCGTTGTGAATTCCCAATTGGAGGATCTGAAGGATAAAACCATCTTGTTCCCCGACCCTGCCTCGGAAGAGTACCGGGATATGATTATTCTCAACCTGCAGGCTGGCCAAGCGTTGTATACCCAAGAAAACCAGGTGGAGATTTTCACCAACGGTAAGGATAAATTTGAGGCCCTGTTCCAGGATATCAAAAATGCGAAAAAGCATATCCATCTGATCTATTATATTGTCCAAATGGATACCACCGGCAAAAAGCTGGTGGAGGCTTTGACGGAGAAGGCCAAGGAAGGGGTGGAGGTCCGGTTTTTGTATGATGACATCGGCTGCTCCCATATGAATGCCGATTTCTTCAAACCTTTAAGGGTGGCAGGCGGGCAGGCGGTGGCGTTTTTTCCGTCGCGTTTCCCCTACCTGAACATTCGTGTGAATTACCGCAACCACCGGAAGCTGGCCATTATTGACGGTACAGTTGGATACATAGGCGGCTATAATGTCGGAGATGAGTATCTGGGGCTGGATCCCCGTTACGGCCACTGGCGGGATACCCATTTGAAGGTCAGAGGCAGCGCCGTATTGATGATGAACTCCCAGTTTATGCTGGACTGGAACTTATCCTCCGCCAACAAGGTGGTGCCGGATACCCGATATCTGCCTGCGGCTCTGCCGGAAAGCCAGGTGGGGATCCAAATAGTCTCCTCCGGGCCCAACGATTCCATGGAGCATATCCGCAATGCGTACATTAAGATGATCAACAAAGCCAAAACCAGCATTTGGATACAGACGCCTTATTTGATTCCCGATGAAAGTCTGCTGAACGCTCTGCAGTTGGCGGCTATGTCCGGTGTGGATGTGCGGATTATGATTCCCCGGACCCCCGACCACCGGATGGTCTATTGGGCGACGTATTCGTATTTGGGCAACCTGCTGCCCTATGGGGTCAAGTGCTTTTTATACGGCAAGGGTTTCCTTCATGCCAAAACCATTACCGTGGACAGCGAGGTGTCCTCCGTCGGCACGGCGAATTTTGATATCCGCAGCTTCAAGCTGAACTTTGAGGTCAATGCCTTTGTCTACGACACAGAAGTCGGCAAGCGGCTGGACGACATCTTCATGGAGGATCTGAAGGAATGCATCGAGCTGACCATGGAGATGTATGAAAAGCGGCCTGTGCACCACAAAATGAGGGAGTCCTTTGTCCGGCTGATGTCGCCGATATTGTAGTTCTCCAGACATACCCCGCACGTTTGGTGCGCCCCGCGAGAATAGTCGGCGAGTCCGTAGGATTCCTTCCGCTGATTCCTTATACTAGAGCGTGTATGAAAACTCGCTTGAGGGCATCTTTCACCGCCTTTTCGTCCCTTGCATCGTCACTTCCGCTTGACGTACCCCCGGTACGCCTTCACGAAAGTTCCTTGCCATGAACGAAAATTCAGTGAAATCTGCTCCCCTCGGAGTCTTCAAACACACTCTGAAGGTCGGCGATTTCCGACAATTTTTAAAGGAGCGGGGATGAATTCTTGAAACGTTGGCAGAAAACAGGACTTGCAGGAATCACCTTATGTGTGTGGCTCATGGGCGCTGTGCCGGCAACAGGTTTTGCCGCGGCAGGCCAGGAAGCTGTTTATGCCGATATGGCGGGGCATTGGGCCAAGGACAGTGTGGCCAACATGAGCAGCTTGGGTATTTTGGACGGTTTCCCGGACGGCACCTTCCGGCCGGAGGAAGCGGTAACGGCGGACCAATTCGTGAAGATGCTGCTGCTCTCTTATTCGGAGCTGTATCCCAACGGGGAACGGGGCTGGAAATCCAGCTTTTTCGGGGCGCTGTCTGAGGCCAACAAAAGTGTGCTCCAGCGGGATTACCGCAATTTTACCTTCAAGCCCGATCCTTCCGGCTATTGGGCCAAGCCCTATGTGGATTTGGCGGAGGATCTGAATATTCTGGCCAAAAACCAGTTTGCGGACTACAAGGTGAAGCTGAAGCGTGAGGATGTTGCGGAGATTGTCTATTATACCCTGAAGGAAACGGAGTTTCTGGAGGACAGCGCGTACAGCACGGGTTTAGCCTCCCAATACGGGGATTACCTGAGCCTTTCTTCACGATCCCAGCGGTTTGTGGCTGAGGTAACGGCCAAGGGGATTATGGAGGGTTACCCCAACGGGTACTTTGGGGCCGGGCTGCCGGTGACACGGGCGGAGGCGCTGCGGATTCTGGAGCGGCTGACGGATAAAAGCGGCCGGGTGAACGCTTCCTCTTCTTCGAACGGTTCTTTTGTCAAGATGGTGCCTACGGCGGACGGCAGCTACAAGAAGCTGATTTTCCCCAGTGAAAAGATGCTGGGCGCTTACGACGTCATGCTGGAGGCGGCTGCCCTGCGGGGAACCAACTACGATATGCAGGGAACGGTCCTTCGTCTGTTTAAGGATGCCGCAGTCAAAAGCAAAGGCATCGCCGGAAACAGTGGAACATGGGATGAAGCCTCCCTGTGGCTGGAGCCGGGTTACCGGATTTATGGGATTACCGTACGTCTGCAGGACGGCATGCTGGCCCGAAACGAAGAGTCCATTGGCAAATTCGCCGCATACATATTCGGCAATCATACGGAGCCTTTTTTGATTCTGTTCAACCAGATTTACGGCCAACTGGCAGAGGGTCAAACGGTGGAAAACCGCACGGTCACTATCGGCGGCTACAGTGTGGAAATTGCTGTGCAGGACAGCGGCCAAACCGCAGTATTCTCCATTTTGGAAAAGCAATGATGGAAAGTGTAAACGCCTCTCCGGCAGTCCGAGGACTGTGGGGAGGCGTTTTTTTACGAAGATGCCGAATTAGCGGACCGACTCGAAAAATTCACAAAGCTTACGCTCATGGTAGGCGATTTGGCTGACGGAGGATTGAACCACCACAAGTTGGTCATCAAAGCGGATAATGATACCTCCGGAATCCACAATATGGTCATCCTTAAATACCTTCAGAGGATATTCCCGGTCAAGGGCCTCCTGAAAGTCCCGGTCAGTGAGCAATTTACGGTTTTTGGGCATAACACCACTCCTTTCATGGGAATTATAGCATAGGTTGCCGGTGCAAGATGGTCATAAAATCGTCTTTTTTATTAGCACTAGGTACTAGGAATTAATCTTATAATGAGGTATATAAGATTACATATCATGTGCAATAGGAGATGGATGTCGTGATTCACGAGAATTGGATTGCCCCTGAGCTGTATAACGTAACCTCGGAGATGGAAGGGCATGCTTCCGGCAAAATGGCCTTGACCTGGCTGGATGAATCCGGTGCCCAGGAGCATTTGACATATGGGGAGCTGCGGTCTCAAGCCAACCGGCTGGGACATGGCCTCCGCGGGCTTGGTTTGGAAAAAGGGGACCGGGTGCTGGTCATGGTTCCCCGGCGGGTGGTTTCGTATGTGATCTATCTGGCCTGTCTGAAGCTGGGGCTGGTGATTATCCCCACCTCGGAAATGCTGCGGGCCAAGGATCTCAGCTACCGTTTGCGCCACTCCGAGGCAAGAGCGGTCATCGTGTGGCCGGAGCAGGCCGCCGAGATGGAGAAGGGGATCCGGGAAGCGGAAATGCCTGCCGGAACCGTGCTGATCTCCGCTGGGGACGAAATTCCCGGCTGGACGGCTTTGGCCAGTGTGATGCAGGATCAGCCCGAAGTGATGGAAGCGGCGCCTACCCGGCGGGAGGATATGGCGATCCTCACCTATACCTCCGGCACCACAGGCAACCCCAAGGGAGTAGTGCACACCCATGGCTGGGGTTATGCCCATCTGCGAATTACCGCTTCGTCATGGCTGGATATTCAGCCGGAGGATACGGTATGGGCTACGGCGGCACCCGGCTGGCAAAAGTGGATCTGGAGCCCGTTTTTGTCGGTGCTGGGTATGGGGGCAACAGGTTTTGTATACAACGGCAGGTTCAATGCCGAGCGGTATCTGGAGCTGCTGCAGCAGTACCGGATCCGGGCGTTATGCTGTACACCCACAGAGTACCGGCTGATGGCCAAAACCGACAGGCTGGAGCGGTATGACCTGTCCGGCCTAAGAAGCGCCGTTTCTGCCGGAGAGCCGCTTAACCGGGAAGTGGTGGATGTGTTCCGCCGGTATTTCGACATTACGATCCGGGACGGCTACGGGCAAACGGAAAGCACGCTGCTTATCGGCACGCTGAAGGATACGCCCATGAGAATCGGCTCCATGGGAC
>JAEWAA010000292.1 GCA_023391955.1 Bacillota bacterium
CCCTCATCCCGGAAAAAGTCCAGAAAGATTCCCGGATTCCCTTCCTTTTCAAGGGTGACCGTGTACGCCTCTGTTTTGTTGGAGGCGAACAGCCGCTTCTCTAGTCTAGGCAATACCAGGAGGCTGACCAGCACGCAGACGAGGGTAAGCAATGCCCCATAATAAAACCCTGCCCCAACGGCGATGCCCATGGCGGCCACCACCCACAAGGAGGCGGCGGTGGTCAGCCCGGAGATGGCATTGCCGTTGCGCATGATGGTGCCTGCCCCCAAAAAGCCAATTCCGCTGATAATCTGCGCAGCAATGCGGCCAGGGTCCATCCGCACGCTGGGTTCATCGACAAACTGGCTAAATCCGTAGATGGAGATCAGCGTGATCAGCGTCGAGCCCAGGCAGACTAGAATATGGGTGCGGAACCCGGCGTGATGCTGCCCCCGCTCCCGCTCCAATCCCACAAGACCGCCAACCAGGAGAGCCATCCCAATGCGGATGCTGATTTCCATATAGTCAATTTGCCATACACCAAGACCGGCCATTAGCTCCTTCACCTGCCTTACACGATCTTTCCATGTCCCGCAAACGGATAGTCGATGGTGAGCCTTCCCGTTTGGCAATCTCCGATGCCGCTGTAAAGATCGGCCTTGCCGTCCGCCCGCATGACAATGCCGGAGGTAAACGCGCAATCCGCCAGATCCGGCTTTTTGGCCGGTCCGGGGGGATAGCAGGTGCGGGTTCCAATCAGGCGCAGATCTTCCGCCATCCTTGTCTGCGGATCGAATACCATGGACATATTCATATAAACCTTCAGCCCGTCGCCGTCATCGTTTTGTCCCCTGTAGCAAATATGACCAATAATTCCAATTTTACCACTGTCCAGCAGATAAGCCTGATTGACTCCTCCCCATTCGCCATGGCCAAAAATATCGGGGATGTACGGAGCATGGGCAATTGTCTCCGATGTCAGCTCATCCAGGCTGTTGATCACCGTAAAGCCGATCATGGATTCGCTTCCGTACTTTCCCTTCACCTCCTCCCCCCGCGGCCGGGAGAAGACCCCGATCCGCCCGTCGGCCAGCTGCACCAAGCGGATGTCCTTCATTTTCTTTGGCCCGGTGGCAAAGTATCTTAAATCCTGCAAATCCGAACCACGGAAGAAATATCCGAAATAAGTGCTTACTCTTCCCGCCTCATACTGGACACTGGTTCCGCCGAGAACAAGCTCATGATTGATGATGCTGACAAAAGGGTCCTCCAGAGTATAAATCATGCTGTCCGGTACCAGCGTCCATTCATCCTTGCCCGTTTCCTCAAACAGACGCACCCAGGACCGGGCCCACTCCTCACGCCGTTCCACCCTTCCAAACAAAAAGCGTTTGCCGTTCCACTGAAAAGGAATCGAGCAATTATAGACATCAAAGCCATCCACACCGCGGAAGGCAAGCAGCGCACTTTCATAAATATGTTTGTTCAGCTCAAATGCAACTCTACGTTCAAGCAAATTCATTTCTGTTCACTCCTGTATGTGATATTTCCAGCCCGTTGTGGCCGGCCTTATTTCCCTTGTGTGGCCTGATACTCCTTGAATTGCCGCTGGTATTCGGCTACCACCTTGTCAAGGCCAGCCTTCTTCATTTTATCAAGTGCAGCCGGGAAGGCTTTGTCATATTCGAGAACACCCATGTAAATGGGAACAATGCTGGCAGAGGCCTCCGAGGCGATATTGGCGTATTCTGTCCGGACGCTGGTGGGGTCGAATACAAAGTTGGCTGCGATGCTGTTCACAGCCTTGGGATTGGCCTCGTAGAGAACCTTGTTATTCTCGGGAATGCTGTTCTCCAGATCGAAGCGCATGAAGTTCACATTGCCGTTTTGGGATTCCGATCCTTTGTAGCCCGGTTTATTGTTGTTGGCCGGATCATTGATGGCCTTCATGCCCTTATCCCCGTCCTTGGTATAATGCTTGCCTTCAATCCCGTACTGGAACAGGTCGTAATTCTTCTGGCTGGCCAAAATCCAATCGAGCAGCTGGACAGCCTCCTCTGGATGTTTGCTGTTCACCGGCACGGCATTGCCGTTCTTGAAGGTCAGCGGCCGCAAATATACCTTCTCCGTGTTAAACCAGACGACTCCAATATCTTTCACGGTAGCATCCGGATTGTTCTTCTTTAATGAACTTAAGCTGCCGCCTGTGCCAAGATTGATAAACCAGTCCCCGTTATCAAGCTGGGCTTTGACCTGCTCCTGCTTCAGGACGAGAATATCCGGATTGGTAATGCCTTTGGTGTACAGCTTGCGCAGGAATTCCGCGTCCTTCTTAAACTCCTCCGTCTCAATCCACGATTTCACTGTACCGTTTTGATTCACATAGAAAAACTTGTCCTTGACTGTAAATGGAAACGTATCATAGGTCCGGTGCAAAATCGTGGTATGCAGGCTGACCGGATCAAAGTCCGCCTTGGTGGTAAAATACGGCTTGCTGCTTCCCTTCCAGTTCTTCATTACTGTCTCCGAGGCGCTGATCAACTCATCCGGAGTGGTGGGCACCTTCAGGTTATTCTGCTTCAGAATATCCCTGCGGATGTTGAATTCTCCTTCACTGGCCATCTCCACCCAATAGGAGGGAACAGCATAATACTTGCCGTTAATTTTGGCCCCGTCGAAGATATCGTTCGGAATATACTTCTTCAGATTCTTCCCGTATTTCTCAATTGCTCCGCTGATATCGGCCACTGCGCCGCGGTTGTAATAGCTGGAGAAGGGGGTCCGGTCCTGCATAATATGGAACAGGTCGAAGTCTTCGCCGGTGGAGAGCATCAGGTTGAGCTTCTGATCCCAGGCGTCGCTGGGAATATACACCTTCTCCAGCTCAATATTCAGCCCGTCCGCCTGCAGCTTCTTGTTAATGGCGGCCATGACTTCCTTGTAATCCTTGGGCTCCGTGCCGGGTGCAATGTACTTCAGCTTGACCAATTGCGCCGGTTTCGCTGTGGCGCCGCTTGAATTTGCCGGGGAAGAGGGTTTGGCCGTTCCCTCTTGGGTGCTGCCGGTGGACTTGGCGCTGCATCCGGCAATGGAGCTGGCCGCAAGAAGGCCGGCAAGAGCAAGGGTGAAGCTTTTTCTCATGTGGATCGACTCCTTTTCTCATTCTATATATAAACCCGACTGGGATTTATATCAACCTTTTACTGAACCGATCACAAGGCCCTTCACAAAATATTTCTGCAGATACGGGTAGAAGAAGACAATGGGACCGATGGTAACTACGGCCGTAGCCATTTTCACCGACTCTGCCGGAAGTGTTACGTCGTCCGCCCCGGCCAGCATGGTCATCTGATTGAGCATACTGATCTCTGATTTCAGCTGCAGCAGCATAAATTGCAGCGGATACAGGCTCTTGTCATCGATGAGCATAATGGCATTCCACCAGTTGTTCCAGTAATCCAGCCCGTAGAAGAGGGCAATCGTGGCTAATACCGGCGTACTGAGAGGAAAGTAAATCCGGAAGGCGATAGCCAGATCATTGGCTCCATCGATGGTGGCGGATTCTCGCAGGGAATCGGGAACCCCGTTCATGAAATTGCGCACAAGAAACAGATTGAAGGGACTGAAAAGAAGCGAAGGGATAATGAGCGCCAGAATGTTATTGGTAAGCCCCAATGACCGGTTCATCAGATACCATGGAACAATACCCGCCGAGAAGATCATAGTAATGAAGAAGTAAAGGGCCAATCCATTGCGGTACCGCACACTCTTGTTGGCCAGCGTGTACCCGGCCATGGCTGTAATCAGAACTGCCAGAATTGTTCCCACAAGGGTGACAAAAATGGATATCGTATAGCTTTGCATTACCTGCGATCCTCCGGTGAAGATCACCTTATATGCGTACAGGGAGAATTTCTTCGGGAACAGGCTGTAGCCGTTGCGCAGAATGGCATCCTCATCTGTAATGGAAATCATAAGAACAAGTAGCATAGGAAGAAGACATAAGGCGGAATAAACGGTAATGCCTGCATACATGACTGATTTGCTGACAGATAGCTTCTTCATTTTCATTCCCCCTTCAATAAAGAGCGCCGTCCTTGAAGAACGTGCGGGTGATCCAGTTTGTGCCGAAGACCAATACGAAACCCACAGCTGATTGGAACAATCCCACAGCCATCGCTTCCGAAGGGTCGCCGATCTGCCTTAAGGAGCGGAATACATAGGTATCGATAATATCCGTTGTCTGATACAGGGTGCCGTTATCTCCCACCAAGGCGTAAATCATGCCAAAATCCCCGTACATGATCTTGCCGATGGACAGCAGCATCAGGATGATCACGGTAGGCATCATCAAGGGGATGGTGATCCTCAGACACATCTGCCAGCGGTTTGCCCCGTCAATTTCAGCTGCCTCATATAAGGTATCATCGATCCCCGTGATGGTGGCCAGATAGATGACGGCGCTCATGCCCGCTCCTTTCCATACATGCATAATGGTCAGAATAACCGGCCACACTCCCGCCTCGGTATACCAATTGACAGCAGTCAGGTGAAGCTTGGTGAGCATTTGGTTGACAATCCCCATATCCATGGAAAAGAAAGCGTACAACACGTAGCTGATGACGATCCAGGAGATAAAGTTGGGAAAAAGCATAACGGATTGGCTGAGCTTCACAAATAGCTTCTTGCGAAGCTCATTCAGGACAAGAGCGATCGTCAGCGCTGTCAACGTGCCGAAGAAGATAAAGAGCAAATTCAGGAAGATGGTGTTAAAGGTGACGGTAAAAGCTTTATTGGAACGGAAGAAAAATTCAAAGTTTTTCAAACCTACCCATTCACTATTCCATATTCCCTTTTTGTAGTTAAAACGCTGAAAGGCAATCATAATGTAGGGGTAGGTCATATATCCAAAAATAAAGGTATACAGCATGGCTGGCAGCGCCAGCAAATATGATGTCGGATTCTTCAATATATCAGATAGAATGCCGCCCCGTCGGCGAAGATGTGTATTCACGCCCAAGTCCTCCCATTCGAATGTCATGCAGCCTTATTGTCTGCTGTGAAGCTTACTTTACAGGATCCGCAGGTCTTTGAATATTTCAAATCCCGGCTTTTTCTTTCACAATTTAAGCTTCCGGCCTGCAAGGCGAAGGAATATCCGCAACCAGTTGCACCGGGTAATGATCAGATGGATACTTTCCCTGTTCTTGGCACCGGTTAATTTCGATGGAGTGGATGGTTAGGGTATTCTTCTGGAATATCCAGTCAATATGCTCCTTATCCGGAGTGCCTTCAAAATGATGAACCGTACCATCCCCGTAGAACGGGCGGCCTGCATCGGTCCATGTATCCCGGAAGCCGGAGCTTAGAATATGACCGAATGAAGGATGGGTTTCCTCCAGGTTGAAATCCCCGCCAAGAAAAACTGGAGTATGCGGAGAGGGAACAATCTGGCTGATCCGCTCCAGAATAACCTGGATTCCTTCTGTCTTGGCCTCTTCCGCCAGCCCAAGATGAGTATTGAAGTAATAAAAGGCTGTGGCCGAAGGGCCGTGGAGCAGACCGAATCTGGCCCAGGTGCAGATTCGCGGATATTTGGTCTCGTGGCTGTTCTTGCTGCCTGCTTCATCGGGCGTATCGCTTAGCCAGAACTGCCCCCAGTCCAATATCTTAAATTTGTCCGCACGGTAAAGAATGTTGTTGTATTCATCGTCGGTATTCCCGTAGCGGGATACTCCAATGGATTGATAGGAAGGGCCCAGCCCGTCAAGAAGGTCTTCGATCTGGTTTTCATATCCCTCCTGCAGCCCTGCCAGATCGGGACTGAAGGAGCGAATGACCGGTATGGCCACACTCCTGCGGCTCTCCCAGCTCTCGTCGCCCGAGCCCGAACGGTTGCGGATGTTAAAGGTCATCAGTCTTAATTGCAAAACGCCAGTATTCATGCTTATCCCTCCGGTTTATCGCAGTTCCCCCTCATCATAGGCGGCGCCTCTGGGACTGTCTATTTTAAAAACCGGCTTTCCCCTTCAGATTGTGGCCAAGGGGTTTCAAAATGGGGGAATCGCTTTCATTTTTCGGCAATCGGGTATCGGTTTTAGTGAATATGCCCTATAGTAGAAGTACCATTCCAGCAGCAAGTGGAGGAAAACCGCCATGAGACGCATCCTGGGCCGCCTGATCCGCTACAAAACCTTTCAAAAGCTGGCCATTTCTTATTTCCTGCTCGTTCTGCTTACCTTGAGCGTGCTTTCGGCTGTGCTGTTTTCCCTCTTTTCCAACAGCGCCGTGAAGGAAATTGACCGCAACTCCAAAATCATACTGACCCAAATCAGTTATGCCTCCGATGTGGTGTACAATCAGGTCATGACCATTGGCAATGCTTTGATAACCGAACCTCAGATGATTTCATTTCTGAATGCCGCCCAAGAAGACAAAACGCAAAATTATTCGGTTTTCAGGCAGCTTGCCCAGATCAAAAACGCCTATCCCTCTTTGTACAGCATCGGCCTCTACCGTCCGTCCACAGGAACCAATGTGGATACGTCGGGTTTGCCTTTCGACAAGTCCCTTTACGGAATCAGCGCCAGGCAATATATGGAGTTCTACCCGCGGGAGCTCACCGCCAGCGGCATCAACAACAGTCAACCGGTCAAGCTTCTGACCTTTCTGCTTTTTCCCGATTATTCACTGCGTTCCTCGGCCAATCCGCTGATCTATATCAATGTGGAAGAGAATACCATCCTGAATACCATCAACAAAATTGACAAGGGAAACTCCATGAACAATGTGTTTGTTATGAATCAGGAAGGGCGTGTGCTGTCCCATACCGATTCCAATCTGTTTATGAAGGATCTTTCCTCGGAGCGGTATATCCAGCAGATTCTTCTGGAGAACAAACCCGGGCACAGCTTCCAAACCACCATCGAAAACGAAAAGCATCTGGTTACCTATGTAAAATCCGCCTCGATGAACTGGTATTTTGTCAGCGTCACTCCCTACAGGAAGATGATCTCCAACATCCGGGAGCTGCGGACGGTCACTCTAGTTACTGCCGCGGGGTTGGCGCTGGCCGGATTCCTGCTTTCCATCCTGCTCACAAGGAATATGTATAAACCCATGTCCTCCCTGTTTGATCTTGTAAAACCCCGGTCGGCGCCGTCATCCTCGCCAGTCATTGACGAGTATCAGGTGCTGACGGAGATGTTCCTTTCCCTGGAGGAAAATGAACGCTCCATGCAGTTTGTGATCAACCGTTCCGCGCGGACGGTCCGGGAGCATTATTTGCAGGCATTACTAAAGGGGAGCACCCGGAACATGGACGCGCCGGAGGAAATCATCGCCATGATTGACAAGCAGTTGACTGGACCTTATTTTTACACCGTGGTGTTTAAAATGGACGATATGAGCGGAATGGCTGAACGGAGCGGCCCCGAGCAGTCCTTGCTCCGGTTTGCCCTCTGCAATATTGCCAAGGAAATTCTGGAGCCCTACGGCGCTTCCGACATTCTGATTACGGAAGAGAATGAATCTGTTGCCGTCATCCAGAGCAGCTCCGGCGAGCTTCCGGCCGGGCTGAAGGATGCCCTGCGGTCTGTCCAGCATTTTATGAGCCGTTACTTCAAATTGACGGTCTCCGCCGGCATCGGGGACCGATTCAGCGGACGGAGGAATATCCAGTATTCCTATTCCTCTGCGCAGCAGTATGTCAAGTACCGGATGATTTACGGCAAGGAATCCATTCTCGATCAGGGGGAAATCCGATCCCATTTTATGACGGTGCTGAACTATCCCACTGCCGCTGAAAAAAAACTGACCGAGCTGATCCAGTCGGGAAAACCGGAGGACATCCAAGAGCAGGTGGAGCATTTTGTAAGGCATGTTTCGGCGGCAACCTGCAATCAGGCTGTCACCTATTGCTTGCAGCTTCTCCTGTCGCAGTATAAGCATTTTGAGTATCTGGGAACCAACGAGGCTTCCTTCTTTAACAAATATCTGGATGCGGCGGGCGCCATTGATGCGGCAGAGAGTCTGGAGGAGATCACGGGGATTATTCAGGAGTTCTGCTTCGGCATCCGTAGCTTGATCCGGGAGAAGAGCCAGTGGCTCAATGCCCAGAAGCATAACAGTGTAATTGAAACGGTCCAGGCATATGTTCATGACCATTACGCCGAAGCCAATCTGTCTCTGGAGACGGTCTCCCAATTCGCAGGCCTGTCCTCGAGCTACCTGGGCAAGCTGTTCAAGAGCACGATGGGCATGTCCTTCAGCGAATATTTGAGCCATACCCGCCTGGAGAAAGCTCGAGATCTGCTCCTGGCTACCGAGGAAACGGCGTTCCGGATCAGCGAATCGGTGGGCATGTACAATGTTTCCTACTTCACCACCCTGTTCAAAAAGAAATACGGCGTCACCCCCTCCATGTACCGGGAGCAAGCCGCTCTAAAACGAATCACCGGCAGCGAAACGGATCAGTGCTGCCCGCATTGAGATATCAAGCGGCTTTCACCCTGTATTACTGCGTCAAGTGGTTGCGGTGCTTACTCTCCCATGCTAAACTTTACCGGCACCACACCCAGGTATCTGGCCTGCGGCCCCACCCACATCAGCAAATCCATCGACGGTCTGGCCGCGATCGTCCAGGAGCAATTGCCCTCAATCCGTTTTCGTTGGGCTTGTTTGTCTTCTGCAACCGCCGGCAGGATAACTCAAAATCCTTCATTGAGACACAAACGGTTTTTGGCTGTACGATCGACGACTTGAACGGGGGACGTTCCAATGGCCCCCAAGCGGTGAGGCTCCCTTTACCTGACTCCCCGGGAATTACGC
>JAEWAA010000331.1 GCA_023391955.1 Bacillota bacterium
TATATGTTATAAAGAGACAGTGGAAAAACAGGTCAATGATAACCCCCGTCACAAAACCCGACGCCCCCCCAATCAGCCCCCAATACACCGGTCCCCATTCCAGCTCAAAGCCGCGGCTGGCGCCCACGACGGAAAGTAGTGCCGCCAGGACCATTCCCTTGCCCATCAAGGTGGCCCCGTCCGAATAATGAAGGGTGTCCAACAGACGCCGCTCCTCCGTCCGGTTGTCCAGCGGAAGGGCGAACAGATCGGAAATCCCCCGTTCCTTAAGCTGGGTCAGGACCATCTCCAAAAACACAGTATGCTCGAATGTGGCCACAATCTGCATCGGTTACACCACCTTGGTTCCTTTCCTGATTCGGAAGCCCTTGGGCTGGAAATTCTGGCGCAGAAAGTTCTTCTGTTCGGATTCGAACAGCTTATTATTCTCTACCGTGTTGATATAGGCGTCATAGATGGAGAAAAAATAAAAGGAGGGAAAATACAGAAGCCATTGGGCATCCAGCACCTGAACGGATTGCTCAAGCCTGCCCAGGATCATCAAATGAATCGCTTCATACAGGTGGGAATAGTAAATCAGAATGACGCCCATCACCAGATTGAAGAATCCGAGAATAAACCGGTTGATGTACAATTGCCCGACGCTGGGAATGGCCAGAGAGCACATAATGGCAGCCAGCGGATTTTTTTTGTCCAAATAATTGATCTCCAGCGCTCCCAGACTGAAGGTGTTAAAAGGCGCATTTTCCCGTTCAGCCAGGATATAGATCTTGTTCATATCCACTGTAGTGCGGTAGCTGTCCCAGATGGCAAACAAATATACCGGAATGTACAAATGCAAAATCCTCGTATCCAGCACCAGCTTGGCTTCCTCCATTCTCCCCGTGAAGGAATACACCATGGCCAAATTCAGCTGAATGCGCTGGTTGATAAACAGCTCCCAGGTTACCATCAGCACACCCCGCACATACTTGGATAGAATGAGGTGGCCGAAGCCCGGAAAAATGACGGACCACATGGCTACCAGATAGGGGCTTTTGAGGTGAAGCTGGGTAATCCCGAAAATATTCACATGCGCCTTGTACCGCCGGTACCGATTGGCGTTGTTCACGTAATTATCCATGGTTCCACCCCCTTTTTTATCCGTATTATTTGCAATTCCCCCCATAAAAACCATTGCGCAACAAAAAAACACCCCTCCACATGGCTTAGGGGTGTTGTCCGTTTATCTATATAATCATTTATTCGGCTGATTCCGGAGTTGTCTGTCCTGCCGCGGCGGAGGATGGGAGGTCCCAGGGACGCCGGGTTCCGAATACCTGGGCCAGACGCTTGCTCTCCTGCCGTCGCTCCTTGCGTGCCGAAGCCCGGGCCGGTGCGGAATTGTGAAGCTGGATCTCCTCAGGAGTTTCGGGGAGCACCTTGTCCACCTCGGTAGGCCGCCCGTCATCGCCCAATGCCACGAAGGTCAGGAAGGAAGTAGCGCATACCTTCCTCTCCCCGGTCAGCAGATCCTCTCCAATCACCTTCACAAACACCTCCATGGAGGTTTTGTGGGTCCAGGTCACAAAGGCCTCCAGGCATACCTCATGCCCCACCCGGATGGGATGGAGAAAGTCGATGGAATCCGTAGAAGCCGTCACAATCGGCCGGCGGGCATGGCGCATGGCTGCGCGGGCTGCCACATTATCGATATAGGTCATCAGCTTGCCGCCGTACAGGGTCTGGTGGTTGTTGGTATCCGGAGGGAGCACATAGCTGGATTGTACGGAACGGGAAGCATTGCATGTTTTGGGGCCGATCAGATCTGACAAGATAAACCGCCTTCCTTCTCAAAAAAATTTTGGCTTGGCCCAAGGGAAACGGGCTAACAGGTTTTCCCCTCCGGCCACATATAGATAAGCGTAATGAACTGCGAATTCATTCTAACGTAAGGGGGATTGGCCTTGTGAAAGCAGCACTGCCGATGAATCCGGTCTGCCAATTCAGGATGTATCAGCCGTATGTAGGTCCTTGTGATCCTTGTCCGCCCATGTGTGTTAAAACGTACAACACGCCTCCTCAGCTGTTTATTCCCTTCCAGCCTATGAACCTGCCCCAATTCAGCCCTTGTGAAGCGCTGAAGGCAGGCACGCTGTGGCCGGCCCTGTACGGGCCTTATCCCGGTCCCCCCGTCAAATAGAAGGAACAGGAGGTGTTTGTTCATGCAAAATCCACTGCCGGAAGAATATTACTGCATGCTGAAGGAGCTGCAGGAGATTGATTTCGTGATCGTCGAGCTGAATCTCTATCTGGATACTCATCCGATGGATAATCTGGCTCTTCAACAGTTTAACCAAATGGCGCAAAAGCGGCAACTGCTTGCCCAGCAATTCGAGCTGAAATACGGACCGCTGATGAATTTCGGGCACAGCTTCAGCCGCAGCCCGTGGCAATGAAACGACGCTCCCTGGCCCTGGCAGGTGTGACCTTGGTCCTGGCACAGGAGAATGGTTAAAGAGGAGGAGAAATTCCCATGTGGGTGTATGAAAAAAAGCTTCAATATCCTGTACGGGTCAGCAAGTGCGACCCCAATATGGCCAAATACCTAATCGAGCAATACGGCGGGGCAGACGGCGAGTTGGCCGCTGCATTGCGCTATATGAACCAGCGGTATACAGTGCCGGGCAAAATCATCGGCTTGTTAAATGATATTTCCACCGAGGAATTATCCCACTTGGAAATGATCGCCACCATGGTCTATAAACTCACCAAGGACTGTACGCCCGAACAGCTGAAGGCAGCAGGGCTTGGGGCCCATTATGTGAACCATGACAAGGCGCTGTTCTATAATAACGCAGCGGGTGTGCCCTGGACAGCTGCCTACATCCAAGCCAAGGGCGATCCCATCGCGGATCTCTATGAGGATATTGCCGCTGAGGAAAAAGCCCGGGCTACATACCAGTGGCTGATTGATATGACAGATGATGTGGATCTTCAGGATAGCTTGAAGTTTTTGAGAGAGCGGGAAATCGTGCATTCCTTGCGTTTCCGGGAAGCCGTCGAAATTCTGAAGGCGGAGCGCGAAGCACAGAAAATTTTCTGATATCCCCGCATGTTCTCCTCCTCGGGCAGCATACTGCAGAACAAGCCATCCCGCCCGGGATGGCTTGTTTGACGTTGATTCCTATACCTTAAACTGGTCGATCAGATTCTGCAGCTCCTCGGCAAGCTTGGACAGGTAGTTGGCGGAGGCGGTAATCTCCTCCATCGTCGCCAGCTGCTCCTCAGAGGCAGCGGAAGCGTTGTGTGTCCCTTCGGCAGTGGTGTCCGCTACGGTCAACAGCAGCTTCACGGATTCCACCAGCCGCACGGAGCCGTCGGAGATATGGGAAACGGATTGGGATACCTGCTCGATCCGCTCCGCCGTTTCGGTAGCCGAGGCCCGGATGGTGCCGAAGGCTTCTCCTGCGGAATGCACCATACCGGCACCCTCCACCACCTCCCGGGAGGTGCTGGTTACGGTTTGGGCCACCTTGTCCATCTGCGTGAGGATCACGCTGACCAGCCCTGTAATCTGTTGGGCCGAACGGCTGGATTGCTCCGCCAGCTTGCGGATGGAATCAGCCACCACAGCAAAGCCTCTGCCCTGCTCCCCAGCCCGTGCCGCCTCAATGGCCGCATTCAGGGACAACAGATTGGTCTGCCCGGCAATATCCGTAATGACTTCAACAATGGAGCCGATCTCCTTGGAATGCTCGCCCAGCACCTGCACCGTCTGTGACAGCTCATCCATGCTGAAGCTAATGGCGTTCATCTGCTCTTCGGCGGTAATGGCGGAATGAAGACCGGATTCCGCTTTGAACGCGGTATCCGCTGCCGACGTCGTGACATCATTGGCATTGCTGGAAATCTGCTGGACCGCCTGGGACATCCGGTTGATGATCTCCGATGTTTCCTCCAGGCTCTTCAGCTGGCGGTCTGCACCGGCGGCCAGGTCCTGGGATACCAGCGCAATCTGCTCGCTGGCCTTCCCGGTCTGCTCGGCGCTGGCGGTCAGCTCCTGGGAGGAAGCGGCCACAAGCACGGAGGTTTGATTCACCTCCTGAATAAGCTTCCGTAAATTAATGGCCATCCCGTTCATGTCATTCACCAGAACGCCGACCTCATCCTTGCTGCTGTAATCCAGCGGCTCGACTGTCAAATCCCCCTTGGCAATCCGGTTCACGTGGGCGGACAGCTTCACCACCGGACGCACCATACGACGGATAACCAGATAAATCAGCACAACCCCCACCAGAAGCGCAATCATACCTGTGATAACAGGGGCCACCACCGTATCCATGGTCCGTTCCTTGATAATGGAGGCATCGAAGTTGATGGCCATCAGCGCGATAATTTCCTTGTTGGGATCATGGTCCTTGAAGATGGGCCCGTAGCCGGTCATCAGCTTCTCGCCGCCAAATTCGTACACATCCGAATAAATGTTTTGATGGTTGCTGTGATCCGTTCCCTTGAAGGCGGCTTTCACAGCGTCATCCATATAATACTGCGTTCCCGCTTCAATCCCGTGCCCCTTCATACGTTTGTCCACGGCCAGCACCTTGCCGTTCACATCCAGCAGGAAGGCCTCCTTAAAAATAGCCTTATGGTCCGCTGTCCAGTTCAGCCGGGTTTCGATATCCGCCAGTCCGCTGGTATCACCCTTCACCAGCTTCTCCACATCGGCCGGGTCCACCAGTCCTGTGGTAATATTGGCACAGCCGACAAGCTCTATCCCGACTGCTTCCTTCACTTGATCATACGCAACGTCGTAGCCGATGAAAGCAATGGCGGCACCTACAAAAAGCAATACGGCTACTACTGCAGAAGTTAATTTACCCGCAAAATTCATCTTTGTTCTCCTCACCGCCTGCTTCAGGCCAAATAGACTATAGATGAGAATAATTATAACTCAATATTTATCGAATTTCATCGAATTATTTATTAAAATCCAATTAAATTGTGTAAAATGGAATTATTCTCATATTCATAATATAAGGAATAAAAAACGGACATTCCCAAAAGGGATGTCCGTTTTTTGGTGGCGTATGAGAAGGCAGCTTGCGTCTAGGTTGTGTGCTGTGCCTAAAGGCACAGTCCCGGACAGGCTGGGACAGTAAAGTCTGGGCCAGGTTAGCAGGGGCTGTGTCAGACAGGCGATGGCTTACCGGCCTTTGCCCAGTCTGCCGATCAGGCCGGGATAGTGCGGGTTAGTGCCACGGCAGTACCGGACAGGCCAATTCCATAGGCAGATCGAGCTGCCATGCTGATGTAAGCGCCATAAAATGTATGCTATTCGTCTATTCTCCTCCGATTTTCGCAAATAGCGATCATAAAAAGTATCCTATTCGCTCCATAGGGCCTATTTGGCGGAGATTTAACGTGAATAGCATACATTTTATGTATGCTATTTCAGACTGTCGACAAAGTGTCGACGGTCTTTCTTTTTGTTTCATGCTTCATCCATTCACCGCGGTAATATGATATAATATAAACATTATAGCTCGGGAGTGGTAATGGATGTTAAGGAAAACCGGTTACGAAAGTCGTGCTCAAGTCTCGTTGGTTTCATTGGAGGAACTTGTGCCCAAGGACCATTTGGTTCGGAAGCTGGAACGCGCGATCGACTTCAGC
>JAEWAA010000343.1 GCA_023391955.1 Bacillota bacterium
TTCATAGGCCATCAGCGTAGCCACTTCATCCACAAGCTCCCGGAAATCCTTCGTGTTGGTCGTCTCATCCCGGATGAAGGTCAGCTTATGCTGAATCAGCGGATGATCACAAATAAAAACTTTGCCCATTCTTTTGTTCCTCCCACAAGAGCCTGAAAACCCCGGTTTGCCTTTTTTGCAACTTCTAACAGTTTTCGGCATAAATCTTATCTATTATACCACAGGTTTTCGCCAATACCATAGGGTGCAAAAGATGGCGCGGAAAGTCCTGTGTGCGGTCCAGTTGCTCTTTGCCCCGCAGCTTGGCCTTGGCTCACTGGCTTGCTGTCTCGAGGCTCTGCAGCTCACCTTATCCGGACTCAGCCGCCGTTATTTCGGGAATATGAGCCTCTTCCGCAGACTAACGGACACGAGAGGCGTTATCGGCTCGGAAAACCATGCAAACTTGCTATTTTCCACCGGATAGCGGATTGTCAGTCCGTAAGATTGAGAAAACGCGAATTTGGCGCTCAATAGCGGTTTCTGTGTCCGTTGGAGACGGGCGTGTGAGCCAACGGAAGGGGGACGGGGCGCTGCAACGAAAGCGGCGGCAAAAAAACCGGCCTCCCATTGTGGCGGGGGCCGGCATTATTTAAGGGGTCTGGCTCTTAGTAGGCAAGATCCTGGTACAGCGGGAAGCGCTGGTTCAGCTCACGGACCATGGCACGGGCCTTATCGTGGGCGGCAGCATCCTCCGGATTTTTCAGCGTCAGGGCGATAATCTTGGCAATCTCCTTCATCGCACCCTCGTCCATGCCACGGGTGGTGACGGCCGGAGTTCCGAGACGGATGCCGCTGGTGACAAACGGGCTGGTAGGGTCAAACGGGATGGCATTCTTGTTACAGGTCACCCCAACCTCGTCCAGCAGATGCTGGGCCACCTTGCCTGTCAGGTTGGCGCTGCGCACATCCACCAGCATCAGGTGGTTATCCGTACCGCCGGAGACGATGTTGAAGCCCTCTTCCATCAGGGACTCCGCCAGCACCTGGGCGTTTTTGATCACCTGCTGGGCATAGGTCTTGAAATCCGGCTGAAGCGCTTCGCCGAAGGAAACGGCCTTGGCGGCGATAATGTGCATCAGCGGTCCGCCTTGGGTGCCGGGGAATACAGCCTTGTCAATCTCCTTGGCCCAGGACTTGCGGGTCAGGATCATGCCGCCACGGGGACCGCGCAGGGTCTTGTGGGTGGTGGTGGTGACAAACTGGGCGTGAGGCACCGGGTTCGGGTGCAGACCGGCGGCCACCAGACCGGCGATGTGGGCCATGTCCACCATGAACAAGGCGCCTACGTCGTCAGCAATTTGGGCAAAGGCTTCGAAATCGATGGTCCGGGGATACGCGCTGGCGCCGGCCACAATCAGGCGGGGGCGGTGCTTAAAAGCCGCCTTGCGGACTTCATCATAATCAATGCGGTGGGTGTTCTCATCCACACCGTAGGCCACGAAGTTGTACAGGATGCCGGAAGCATTGGCCGGGTTGCCGTGGGTCAAGTGGCCGCCGTGGGCCAGATTCATCCCCAGCACGGTGTCGCCCGGCTTGATGGCCGCCAGATAAACCGCCAGGTTGGCTTGTGCGCCGGAGTGGGGCTGCACATTCACGTGCTCGGCGCCAAACAGCTCCTTGGCCCGGTCGCGTGCGATATTCTCCACCACGTCTACATGCTCACAGCCGCCGTAATAGCGGGCACCGGGATAGCCCTCGGCGTACTTGTTGGTCAGCACGCTGCCCATGGCCTCCAGCACAGGAGTGCTGACGAAATTTTCCGAAGCGATTAGTTCGATCTTATCCCGCTGGCGGTTCAACTCCAAATTCATAGCTTCCAGTACTTTCGGGTCAGCCTTGCGCAAATTTTCCATGGTTACACTCTCCTTATTGGTTATCCCGGACACACCGGTTAATCGCAATTTCCGTCTTCCTGCCGCGTTACCGCGCTGTACACCGCCCGTTCGCCGCCGATCAGCTTCGGCCGGGTGTAGGCCATCTGCAGGTGGGCATGCCCCAGCATCCGCACGCTTGGACGCACCGGGACCGCAACCGGCCGCAGGTGCATGCCGATGAGGGTGCCGCCGATGTCCAGCCCTGCGTGGGCCCGCACCGCCTCCACCACCACCGGATCCTTGAAGGTCCGGTAGGCGTAAGCCGCCATGGAGCCGCCTGCCTTGGGCACCGGCACCACCGATACCGGCTCCAGGAGGGGGTAAAGCGCAAGCGCCTCCTGCTCCATCACCAGCGCCCGGTTCAGATGCTCGCAGCATTGAAACACCGGGTAGAAGCCTGTCTGTTCCCTGGCGCGGCGCACCCCTTCGAAGATCTCCCGGGCTACGCGTTCCGTGCCCTGGGTGCCGATCCGGTAACCCAGCACCTCGCTGGTGCTGGTGCCGATGACCACCAATTGGCCCCGGCGAAGCCCGCCTGCCTGCGCCAGCTCCAGCAGCACCGTTTCCACGGTGCCGGCCATACCTGCATAGAAATCATCGGACTCTGTTCCGGGTCCGCCGCCGTTCTGCACCGGCTTTAGCTCCTCCGTCATCCGGATGCACCTCCCCTTCAAGCAGGCTTATTTGCCTTCCAGCCGCATCGCCTTTTCAATCCGGCCGATGTGGCGCTCCCCTTGGGAAAAATCGGTATCCAGCCAGACCTTCACAATCTCCTGGGCAACCCCCGGACCGATGACGCGTTCGCCCATGGCCAGCACATTGGTGTCGTTGTGCTCTCTGGTGGCCTTGGCCGAAAACAGATCATGCACAAGCGCGCAGCGGATGCCCTTCACCTTGTTGGCGGCAATGCTCATGCCGATGCCGGTGCCGCAGATGAGAATCCCCCGGTCCGCAGCGCCGGAAGCCACCTGCTCACATACCTTCTCGGCATAATCGGGGTAATCCACGGAGTCGCCGCAGGTGCAGCCGAAATCCTCCACCTGGTGCCCCCATTGGCCCAGCAGCTCCTTCAATTCATCCTTCAGCCGGAATCCGGCGTGATCCGCTCCCATGGCGATTTTCATCGAATCGTCCTTCCTTTCATGTCAAATATCCTTATTATACCTCACCCTTCCGAAAAAGAAATCCATGCCGCCGTACAAAAAAAGAGCAAAGCAAAAAGCGCGTACACGCTCCATGCTTGCTCTTGCCCAGGCGACCGGCCGGTATCCGCAGTGCTCCATTGTGGTTGTTCCACTCGTCGCCAGTCACACTGCAGTTTAAAGTTATTCTTATCATAACGGATGAGACCGCTGCTGTAAAGGCACATCTGCCGGGGCAAACCCCTTTGGACCGCTGCTCAGGCTCCGGCCTTCAGCCGGCTGATCAGCCGGGCCAGGGCCTCTTCAATTTCATGGGCCGTTTCCTCATAGTCCCGTTTGGACCCGCCGAAGGGATCGGCAATATCGAAGTCTGGGGCCGCCAAATGCAAACGGACCAGACGCTCCCGCTCCTCGGTGGTGATGGGCTGTCCCAGGGACTTCTTCAGCTCCAGCTCGGATTGAAGAGCCGCCCGCTCCTCCAGCACACCCAGACGGAAAGGGTCGTCCATGGTATATTCCTTCAGGGTATACACCTTCTCCACCGCCTCCGGATGGGAAGCAATCACCTGCTGCTTGTGGAACATGGTCATGGTGAGGATCAAATCTGCCCAACGGATTTCCTCCTTGCGCAAATACCGGGAGGTGCCCATTCCCTCCCCCGCCCCCTTCTTGTGCAAAATCTCCTCGGAATGGCGGGATACGGGCGCTCCGTCATGCGCCGTAACGCCGGCGGAACGGACCTCCAGAGACAAACCCTCCCGTTTGGCCATCATCCGGCACAGCCCCTCGGCCATCGGGCTTCTGCAGGTGTTGCCCGTACAAACGAAAAGGATACGTGTGATAGCCACCGGAAAAACCCCCTAAAAGTTTTTGCGCCAGCAAAAACTGGCTTCGTAAGCATGCGCTTTTTATTTTGGCGTGCTGTTTCCATTTATTTTACATGAGAAAGCGGATGCCGAACAAGAGCAGAATGAGTCCGCCCAGCGCTTCCCCGTATTCGCCTACCCAGGCGCCCACCCGCCGGCCCAGCAGCAGCCCCAGCACCGACATGAGCCCGCCGAAAAAACCGAAGATCAGCACCGTCAGGGCAATATCCGAGGAAAACATCCCCAGGGACAAGCCTACACTGAACGAATCGATGCTTACCATCAGGGCAAACAGCAGAATGCCCCAGAAGCTTTTCTGGTCCAGTACCACCGAGGAGCTGCCCCGCAGGGCGCTGTACAGCATATGGGCCCCGAGCACAACCAGCAGAGCACCTCCGGCGGTTGTGGCCACATTGCCCAGCAGAGAGCTCACGTAATTGCCCATGAACATGCCCATCAAGGGCATCAGAATATGAAAAAGACCGATGACAAAGCTGACCTTGGCAATATTCACCAACCGGATGCCGCGAAGACCCATCCCGATTCCCATCGAGAAGGCATCCATCCCCAGAGCTATTGCCATCATCACAATGGTAATCAGTTGTCCCAGTTCAACAAAACCCCAATACAATGCCGATCCCTCCTGTCCGCATACTCCCTTCCTTACTGTATGCGGACAACCGTGGGATCATGTCCTAAACCTCCAGCACCCGGCCTCCCGCCGCCTTCCGCAGACGGTTCATAATCGCCAGGCCGATCTCCTCCTCGGGGTACCCTTCGGCAAAAGCACAACCAATCCCCGCCTCATCCATCCGGCGCAGGGCAGCGAACAGTCCGGCGGCAGCGGCGGCCAGATCCCCGAGGGAACCGCAGGGGATAACCAGATCTGCCGCTTCGCGGTACAATGCCGCATGCTCCTCGGGAGCCAGCACGGCAGTTTTTTCCCCGTTCCCGCGGGCATCTTCCAACCCCCGGCGGATCGCCTCCGCCACTGCAGAGACATCGCTCCCCTGCACAATAGTCAGCCGGGCCTGCGGAGCATAGTGGGTGTATTTCATCCCCGGCGCCCGGGGGCGGAAGGTTTCCTCTACAGCGGACAGGGCGTCCTCCGCCCTCTCAGGGCTGCCTTCGCCCCTGACAACAGGGGCACCGGAAACCTCCGCCAGCTGGCGCAGCGTAATGCCTCCCGGCCGGAGCACATGGACCCGGCCTTCCGCATCCACCTGTACCACCGTGGATTCCAGCCCGACGCCTGTGGCGCCACCATCCAGCAGCCCGTCGATCCGGCCGTCCAGATCCTCCCGGACATGCTCCGCCACGGTGGGACTGGGCCGGCCGGAGCGGTTGGC
>JAEWAA010000365.1 GCA_023391955.1 Bacillota bacterium
CCCCACGGCGACTCCTCCATCTATGAGGGTATGGTGCGGATGGCCCAGCCCTGGAAGATGGGGCATGTCCTGGTGGACGGCCACGGCAACTGGGGCTCGATGGACGATGATCCCGCTGCCGCTATGCGGTATACGGAAGCGCGCTTGTCGGAAATTGCCATGGAGCTGCTCCGGGATATCGACAAACGGACAGTGCTGTTTAAGGATAACTTCGACAATACCGCCAAGGAGCCAACGGTTCTGCCCTCCCGTTACCCCAACCTGCTGGTCAACGGGGTCAGCGGCATTTCCTCCGGCTTCGCTACGGAAATTCCTCCCCATAACCTCCGCGAGGTGATCCAAGGGGCCATCATGATGATGGAGAAGCCGGATACCACGCTGGAGGAGCTGATGACCATCATCCAGGGGCCGGATTTTCCCACCGGCGGCATTATTATGGGCGAGGAAGGCATCAAGGAGGCGTTCCGCACAGGCAAAGGGCGCATCTATCTGCGCTCCCGCACTGCCATTGAGGAACTGCGCGGCGGCCGCCAGCAGATTATCATCACGGAGATTCCGTACCAGGTGGTGAAATCCCGGCTGGTGACAGCCATCGAGAATCTCCGCCTGGAGAAAAAGGTGGAGGGCATTGCCGAGGTCCGGGACGAAAGCGGACGGGCCGGTCTCCGGATCGTCATCGAGCTGAAGAAGGAAGCGGATGCACAGGGGATTCTCGCCTTTTTGCTCAAAAAAACCGATCTTCAGGTAGCCTATAACTTCAACATGGTGGCCATCGTCAACAAAACTCCCATGCAGTTGGGCATTAAGGCGCTTCTGGAGGCCTACATTGCCCACCAGAAGGAAGTGGTGACCAACCGGACCCAATATGAGCTGGAGAAGGCGGAGGACCGCGCACACGTCTTAGAAGGGCTGGTAAAGGCCCTCAACATTCTGGATGAGGTCATCGCCACCATCAAGGCCTCCAAGAACCGTGCCGACGCCCAGAAGAACCTGGTGGAGCAATACGGCTTCACAGAGCGCCAGGCCGACGCGATTCTCACCCTGCAGCTGTACAGGCTGACCAATCTGGAGATCCACGCATTGGAGAAGGAACACCGGGAGCTGCAGAAGCTCATCGGAAACCTGCGGGAGATTCTCTCCAGTCCGGCCAAGCTCATTAAGGTGATTAAGGGTGAGTTGACGGAAATCCGCGACAAATACGGCATCGACCGCCGCTCCGAAATTCAGGGTGAGGTAGAAGAGCTGAAGGTGAACATGGAGGTCCTGGTAACGGCGGAGGATGTGCTGGTTACCTTGTCCCACGAGGGATACATCAAACGGATCAGCAAGCTGAGCTTTACCCGCTCCGGCGGGGATATCGGCAGCACGGGGCTGAAGGCCGGAGATTATTTGAAGCATCTGCTGGAAGTGAATACGGTGGAGAAGCTTCTGATCTTTACCAAAAAGGGACAGTATTATATGCTGCCGGTCCATCAGATTCCAGAGTTTAAGTGGAAGGACAACGGCACCGCCCTGGTCAATGTGATTCCGATTCCGAAGGATGACCAGCCGGTCAGTGTCATTCCGCTGAAGAGCTTCCAGGATCAGGACAAGTCTCTTGTGTTCGTGACCAAAAGAGGGCAGGTCAAACGTACGGATTTGAAGGAATACGAGACAGTCCGTACCAACGGCATTGTAGCCTGCAAGGTGGCGGACGGCGACGAGGTGCTGAAGGTGGAGCTCTCGGATAACAGCCGTGATCTGGTGCTGATCAGCAAACTTGGCATGAGCATCCGCTTCCAGGAGTCGGAGGTAAATGCGATGGGCCGGGCAGCCGGAGGCGTCAGAGGGCTTCAACTGCGCGAAGAGGATGAGGTTGTGGCGGCGGAATGGGTCCGCGGCGAGGAAGGCGAAATTCTGGTGGTCAGCGATTTGGGCTATGCCAAACGTTCCTTCGTCTTTGATTATCCCTTGCAGGGACGGGGTGGAAAGGGCGTTATTACCTTCGAATTCAAGGAAGGCAAACGGGTGCGTCCCAACGGCACGTCGCTTATCGCCGGTTTTGCGGTGAAAACGCCCTTTGCGCTCATGGCCGTAAACAATAATGATGACCGTCACGTATTCACTACGGAGGAAACCGCCATCGAGGACAGGAAGTCGGTGGGCATGAGTCTGATTCCCGTGGTTAAGGGCACCCATGTCACCTCCGTTATCCGTCTGCCGGCCCTTCAGTCGTAGGTAACGCAAGGCGGGTCAAGCTTCTCCAACAATAGCAGGGCCACTTCGAGCACCGCCCATACGGGCATGGGCTCGTCTTTTTTTTCCAGCCAGCCGGGATCATGAATTAAACCTTCAGCAAGGGCGCGTTTGATGATTTCCGTTTTCCATTGCTCCTGCTCCATAGAAGTCCCTCCCAGTATTGCAAGGTGAGTGGAACATGCCTCCGACAAAACCAGGCGAATGTCCCGGTATTTCTATAAAGCATATGTTGAAAAACAGCGCTTGGTTCCTGACTGCGTCGATTCATAGGCTAAATTATTTAGAGCATTAACCTTTTTTTCGCAAAATAGGGGTGGTATAATCAGGGTACATCAATCCACTTGGGAAAAAGAGGGAAAATTATGTACACACAGGAATTTGGCAAGTTATGGTCCAAGATGTCCAGGGATTTGAAGACCCACATGGAGACGGAGCTGGCGCCCGCTCTGACGGAGGGGCAGCTGGCTGTACTGGAGCTTCTTGTACCGGAGACTCGGATGAAACCGTCGGATTTTTTGCCTCATCTGTCTACTACGCCGGCGGCCGTCACCACTCTCCTGGACAGAATGGAGAAGGCGGGGTTAATTGAGCGGGTCAGGGACGAGAAGGACCGGAGAATCGTCTGGGTATCGGCTACGGCCAAGGGAGTGGAGCAATGCGAAAGAGGGATGGAGGTGCGCAAGCAGTTCCTGGACTCCTATCTGAACCGGATCTCCTCCCATAACCAGCAGCTGCTGGTTTATCTCCTGGGCAAGGTAGCGAATTTTTAAGGGATGCGCAGACGCGCCGCCAACAAAAAAGGAAGGGGCGCCGTTCTTGGGGACGGCAGCCTCTTCCTTTTTTTACACCACAGAAAACACCTCATGCTGTGCGGAAAGCTCGATAAAGCGTTTCATAGATGATATTTCACCGGCATACAGCTTGTCGCCGATTCCGTAATAATCGACACAGGTTTTGCAGGCCAGCACCGGCACTCCTTTATCCTGGAGCTCCTTCAGGTGAAGCGACATAAGGGAGGTTTCCGTAAGATTCAGAACACCCCGGTGCATACAAAATATGGCGGCTGGAGGCTCCTGTTCCTGCTTCAGCAGCGTAAGGAAGGTTTCCAGCAGGGTTTGTCCCAATGCCTCATCCCCGGAGCCCCAATGGTCCGTGTTCAGTAAAATCAGCTTGTTACGCATAGAGGGTCAGCCTCCTGAACGAATCTGGCAGTCTCTTAAAGGGTATCTTCCGCATTGCTCAGATGCTCCTCCGCCCACAAGGACCAAGGGTGCTCCAAGGGCGGCCGGGAGGAGAAGCTAACAGGCTCCCGCAAAGTGGGGTGCTCGAACGACAGCCAGACGGACCATAGTGCCAGCTGCTGGCCGGGTTTGTTCACCTTGGCCCCATACTTCTGGTCGCCGTATAAGGGACAGCCGCTTTCGGCCATTTGCACCCGAATCTGGTGGGAGCGTCCGGTATGCAGCACCACGGACACCAGGGATAATCCCTCTGCAGATTGCAGCACCTTATAGTCCAGCACTGCTTCCTTGGCGTCGGGGTGGGACTTGGCCGGCACCGCCTTAACCGTGTTGGTGCGGCTATCCTTCAGCAGGTAATGCTGCAGGGTGCCCTTCTTCTGCGGCATCATTCCATGGACTACAGCCAGATACCGCTTGCCGAAAGCACGGGTCCGGACAGAATCCGAAAGCCGGGATGCGGCTTTGGAGGTTTTGGCGAATACCATGGCGCCCCCTACAGGCCGGTCCAGGCGGTGGACCAGCCCGAGGAAGACATTGCCGGGTTTCCCGTGGCGGAGCTTCAAATCCTCCTTGAGGGAGGTCAGGAGGTCCATATCGCCGGACTCATCTGCCTGGGTGGGCATGTTCACCGGTTTTTCCACAATGAGAATATGGTTGTCCTCAAAAATAACGGGAATCTCCCGTCTATTCCCCTCTGGCATGGCTTAGGACTCCCAGCGGCCCAGAATGCCGCAGGGCAGGTTCAGAGAGCTGGCGGTAATGGGCAGCCCGATTTCGCCGCTTGCGATGGTGCCGCCGTATTTCCGGCCCATCGACATGGTGAGGATGTTCGTCAGCACCGAGGCCGATATACCGGTTGTATACGAGTTAATCAGGAAAAACAGCGGTTTTTCCGTGAGAATGGCCGAGCAGGAATCCACAAAGCGGTACAGGTCATTTTCCAGCTTCCACATCTCGCCGTTGGGGCCGCGTCCGTAGGAGGGCGGGTCCATAATAATGGCATCGTAGGTGCTGCCGCGGCGCTGCTCCCGCTGGACGAACTTGAACACATCGTCCGTAATGAACCGGACGGGCTTGTCCCCCAGGCCGGAGTGATGCAGGTTTTCCTTGGCCCAGGTGACCATCCCCTTGGCCGCATCCACATGGCACACTTCAGCGCCTGCACTGGCGCAGGCCACTGTGGCGCCGCCCGTATAGGCGAACAGGTTCAGCACCTTGATGGGCCGTCCGGCATTCTTGATTTTGTCCATCATCCACTTCCAGTTCACCTGCTGCTCGGGGAACAGCCCCGTATGCTTGAAGCTGGTGGGTTTGATGATGAATTTCAGGTCTCCATATGATACGGACCAGCGTTCGGGGAGCTTCACCTTTTCCTCCCATTGTCCGCCTCCGCTTGAGCTGCGGTGGTAATGGGCATGGGCATCCTTCCAAAGCCCGGTTTCATTCAACAGCGGCCAGATGATCTGCGGGTCGGGCCGGCGCAGTATGTACCCGCCCCAGCGCTCCAGCTTTTCGCCTCCGCCTGTATCAAGAAGCTCATAATCTTTCCATTCGTCAGCCAAATACATCGCGAATCTCCTTTAAAAGAGGTCTCAGTTCTAGATTTCAATACTTCATCATGCAATATACGGTTGAATCATGTCAAATCTAACGCCCCTTGTCAAGATATTGCCATACCTAACCCTGTTAATCATCGACATTATTGTGAACGCCCTTACATGTATGTCGCCGCATTCATTATACTTAAGATCAGACTCCATGCGAATTGTCTCTTCCTGGAAAGATCACATGGCAAGGAATCTCCGATGCATGTCTCTAGGAGTGTGGACCATTTGTTTAAAATGACATTGAATCAGAATGACGGGATTCTGCTCATTTCGTATTCGGGGTATTTCACCGTGTATGAGGCCAAGCTGTTCCAGCGGGAGCTGGAGCTCCGCTTAAGCAGAATTCAACCCGAGGAGTACGCCCTGGTTGTCGAGATGCAGGAGATCCGCCTCTCCACACAGGAGCTGGCACCCATGTTCGACGAGATCAAACAGACCTATCTGAGTGCTCCCTTCCGGTCGATTTATTCGGTGGAGTGCCAGGCTCAGGCGGCAGGCAAAACAAAACGCAAAAGCCAAACACGGCCCAATTGGACACCGGTCCAGACGGTGGACGAGGCGCTGCAGCTGGTTAGAAGCGGAAGAGGTGCGGAAGCGTGAGGGAAATCGGGCGGAGCAGTCAGATGAAGCGTGCAGCTGGTGAATGAAGATGCGGACAGGAACCCCTGGGCCGCATCTTTTTTTTGTGCCGAAACCGTCTTATAGAATTGTCGAATGGCTCTCCGACCCCTTACAATATAATTAACCCGCCGAATGCGTTTCTATTTCGTGAATTCCGGGTATTAAGTGAAGGCCCCGCAGAATTGTGCATCAGCGCTGTTCCAGCCTATCAGGGAGGGTGAGACATGATCAACCGGTTCATTTCGGACGACAGAATCAAACGGATGGCGCGCACCGCTCTTATCGCCGCATGCCTTGCAGCTTCCGCAGGACCGGGAATTCCGGCGGTGTATGCCGAGGATTTCTGGACACTGGAACGCCAGGCCCGCCAGGATGAGCAGAACGGAAACCTCCAGGCTGCCGCACCCAAATGGAAGCTGCTGCTGGACCACTACGCAGCTGAGGGGAATGTGGTGAATGCGGCCCTCTACGCCAAAAATCTGGGCAAATATTATGATAGCCAGAAGCAATATGAAACCGCCATTTACTATTATGAGCTGGAGAATGAATATTGGCTCCAAGCGGGTTATGACTGGGGAGCCCAGGATCTGTTCCGGGCGGAGGAAATCCGCAGCACTCTGGATCTGTATGTGCAAACCACAGATGAATCGGCTCTGGCCGCTGCCAGCGACGGAAACGGGGGCGGTTTGGCCAAGTTCGAGCCGGTATACGGCACGTATCTGGGCATGTATTCCGAATTGGACCCGCAAATGGGCAACCAGTATACCCGCTCCGAGCAATTTTACAATAAGAAGCATGCCCTCTACCTGGCTTATACCCAATGGGGCAAACCCTTCCCTAGACAGTATGCGGTGAACGCCAAGGCGGCGGGAGCGGCGCTGCAAATCGCCTTTGAGCCCATGAACGGGCTGGATGAGGTGAAAGATGGGGAATATATCCGCCAATGGGCAGCAGCCGCCAAAGCAACCGGTCTGCCGATTTTTCTCCGGTATGCCTCCGAGATGAACGGCAACTGGGTGCCCTGGCATGGGGACCCGGCCAAATATATAGAGAAATTCAAGCTGGTCCACGACATCATGGAGCAGGAAGCGCCGAATGTAGCTATGGTTTGGAGTCCCGGGGATGTCCCCATCAACACCATGTCGGCCTATTATCCCGGTGATGCTTACGTGGACTGGGTGGGCATCAGCATGTACAGCACCCCATACGAAAACGGTGATTCGTCCAAGCCGCAGTTAGGCCTGGGTCCGGTGGACAGGCTGGATGAGATATACCGGCTGTATGCGGACCGCAAGCCGGTAATGATCAGCGAAACGGCGGTTACCCATGGAACGGTAACAGACGGGAAAAGCTGGACGGACTGGGGCGTCATGAATCTGGAGCGGGTTTATGAGATCATGACCAAGCAGTATCCGCGGCTGAAGGCCATTACGTACTTTAACCGGGGGGCTACTCAGCCCGGAGTTACCGATAATTTCCTGCTTCGGGACAACACGGCCATGATGGACGCCTATAAGCGGCTTATCGGGAGCCCGCATTTCCTGACCAAGGTGGAAAACGGAGCAAAACCCGCTGCAGCCGGAGGGTATATCAAAGCCCAAGCAAAAGCGGCATTTAGCGGGCGGACGGTAGTGTATCCGTATGTCAAGCTGCCAGATATCTATAACGGCAAGGTGGAGTACCGGCTGAACGGTTTGCTCCTCAAAACTGAATATCCCCCATACAAGGGTGTGGAGCTGGAGGCGGGAGGCATTGTGGCCGGTTCGGTTCTGGAGGTGAAGGCCTTCAACCAGGCGGGAACCCCTGCCGTTACCCGCCAGCTGGCCCTGGAGCCGCATACTACGGTGACGGTAAACGGCCGCAAGTTGGCTTTTGAGCAGCCGCCTGTGAACTGGCAGGGCAATGTGCTGGTCCCCATGCGGGCCGTATTCGAGGCTCTAGGAGCGGAGGTCAGCTGGGATCAAACCACCCGGACGGCATCAGGCCGGAAAGGGAGCACCACAGCCAGCGTCACCATTGACAGCCACACGGCGGTGAAGAACGGCAAGGACTACCGCCTGGAGGCGGCCCCCAGACTCATCAACAGCTATACCATGGTGCCGGTACGGTTTATTGCCGAATCCTTCGGCGCCAAGGTGGAATGGGACGGGGCCAATGCGGCTGTCCGGATCACAATTCCATAAATTTGAAAAATTCATCCTTTTTTTACGGAATCCGAAGAAGGAAAAGCGCTTTGCAGTCTAGAAAGGGTAAAAGGTAGAGAGGAGTTGATCCCAGGCTTGCCAAACCGCATTCCGACTGCTCATGATCTGCATTTGTTTCACGAGGGAAATCTGCATCACAGCTACCGTATGCTGGGTGCCCATCCGGCTCAGGAAGACGGGGTTACGGGTGTGCGCTTTACCGTATGGGCGCCCCACGCCAAGGATGTGGGGATTAGCGGTGATTTTAACGGCTGGACAGCCGACCGTCATTTGATGGAGCCGCTTCTCGACTCTGGCGGCATTTGGACCCTGTTTGTCCCCGGCTTGGAGGAAGGGGCCGTCTATAAATACCGGATCACCGGACCAGACGGACGGCGTTTCCTCAAAAGCGATCCGTACGCCTTTTTTTCCGAGCTCCGTCCCCGGACCGCTTCCGTTGTCAAAAGTCTGGAGGGCTTCCGCTGGAACGATACACGCTGGCGCAGGAAGCAGGAGAAGGAGCCCGTGTATGCCAAACCATTGAACATCTACGAGGTGCATCTGGGTTCCTGGAAATATATTGAGAATGAAGTGTTCTATACGTATGAGGAGTATGCGCAGGAGCTGGTGGAGTATGTGATGGAGATGGGGTACACCCATATCGAGCTGCTTCCATTGACGGAGCATCCCTTCGACCGCTCCTGGGGATACCAGGCTACCGGGTATTACAGCGCCACCAGCCGTTACGGGCAGCCGGAGCAGCTGATGTATTTCATCAACCACTGCCATGAGAACGGCATCGGTGTTTTGCTGGACTGGGTGCCCGGGCATTTCTGCAAGGATGACCACGGTCTGCGGCTGTTCGACGGCACCCCCTTGTTCGAGCATCCCGATCCGGATATTGCGGAGAAACGGGGCTGGGGCACACTCGGTTTTGATTTCGGCAAACCGGAGGTGCTGAGCTTCCTGATCTCCAACGCCATCTTCTGGATGGATGTGTACCATGTGGACGGGCTGCGGGTGGACGCCGTGGCCAGCATGATCGACCTGGCATTCGACCGGGATAAGGCTATGGCGCCCAGGAACGCTTACGGCGGTTATGAAAATCTGGATGCCCTGGGTTTCCTGAAGCGCCTGAACAAAGCCGTGTTCCAGTATTTCCCCGGCGCCTTGATGGTGGCGGAGGATTCCTCCGACTGGCCCATGGTTACGGCTCCCGTCCATGCGGGAGGGCTTGGCTTTAATTATAAATGGAATATGGGCTGGATGAACGATGTGCTGCGCTATATGCAGCTGCCGCCCGCAGACCGCAGGCACCGGCATCATCTCATGACCTTTTCCATGATGTACGCCTATGCCGAAAACTATGTGCTTCCCTTTTCCCATGACGAGGTTGTGCACGGTAAAAAGTCCCTGCTCAACAAAATGCCCGGCAGCTATGAGGAGAAGTTCGCCAATCTTCGTGTGCTGTACGCTTATATGGCGGCCCATCCCGGCAAGAAGCTCCTGTTTATGGGAAGTGAATTCGGGCAGTTTGACGAATGGAAGGATATGGAGGACCTGGATTGGGAGCTGGTGGGATATCCCATGCACGGCAAAACTCGTCATTATGTCCGGAGCCTGAACGCCATATACATGAAAGAAAAGGCGATGTGGCAGCAGGATCACAGCCCCGGAGGTTTCCAATGGATCGATGCGGACAATGCGGAGCAAAGCGTTCTGTCCTTCGTCCGGTGGAACAAAGCGGGAGACGAGCTGATCCTGGCCGTATTGAATTTCCGGGAAACCGGGTATCCCGAATACAGAATCGGGGTTCCCGATGCCGGCATCTACCGGGAGCTCCTGAATTCCGACGCGGAAGAATTCGGAGGCAGCGGGATGAAAACACGCTCCAGGCTGACGGCGGAGGCTGTACCGTTCCATGGGCAGCCGCACAGCATCCGGATTGCGCTGCCGCCGTTTTCCGCTTTGCTGTTCAAGCACAAAACAGCCGCCAAGGGTTCCTCCACGGAGAAGCAGGCAGAGCTCCCGGACACGGCAGACCGCACAACCAAGGGAAAGGGGAAATAATGTATGCCGCAGAAGGAATGTGTAGCGATGCTTCTGGCCGGAGGAGAAGGCCGGCGATTGGGGGCTTTGACCAAAAATTTGGCAAAGCCTGCCGTCCATTTTGGCGGAAAGTACAGAATTATTGATTTCACCCTAAGCAACTGCACCAACTCCGGCATCGACGCAGTAGGGGTACTGACCCAATATCAGCCCCTGGTGCTGAATTCCTATCTGGGCATCGGAACACCGTGGGATCTGGACCGCAAGGGCGGGGGCGTCACCGTGCTTCCTCCCTTCATGAAGTCCAAGGG
>JAEWAA010000371.1 GCA_023391955.1 Bacillota bacterium
CTCGAAGAGGCGAGTATTAATATATCATGTCCCAAAGTCGAAAGTCAACCCTTTTTCAAAAAAAATGTCGAAACTCTTCGAAAGCTCATTCCAGCCTATAAAAAAGCCCCAAACCGAGATTAACGGCTTGAGGCCCGATTATCTATTAAATAGCTAAACCCATTCAGGAGATTTGCAGAATCTCCTGAATATAAAGCTCACGGTCCGACGTGAGATTAACGATTCTGCCGTTCGTATTTACCCAAGGCCGGGTGGGCGCATTGGGATCCGTAAATACAATGGCTCCGACCTGCCCGTTGTTCAGCCGGACAATGGTGCCGTTGGTGAAGGAGGCGGTCTTCTGTATAAACAGCTTCACCAGAGCAGGATCCAGCTTGCCGAAGGATTCTGCCTGCAAGGCCTCCAAAGCCGCATAGGGAGACAGGCTTTGCTTATAATAACGGGGGCTTGTCATGGCATGGTAGGTGTCCGCAATGGCGATGATCTTGGCATACGGGTGGATTTTGTCCCGTTTCACCGCCAGGGGATAGCCTGTCCCGTCCTCACGCTCATGATGCTGGATTGCGGACAGCTTGACCCCTTCATTAAGACCCGGCACATTCTTAAGCATCTGATAGCCTGCTACCGTATGGGCACGGACTTCCTCACGCTCCACATGCGTTAAGGCACCCTTCTTCTCCAGGATATTTTCATCCACCTTCGCATTCCCGATATCATGCAGCAGCCCGCCCAGTGCGACGGGGATCCAATCCTTCACCGGCATCTCCAGCCATTTGGCCATCTGATAGGCGGTAAGGGCCGTCATGATACTGTTATGCAGCAGATAATCCCTGATATGAAACGGGGCCGGCGTAAACTTCAGTATATTGTAATGGTCCGATTGCTGCAGAAGCGCCTCCAGACGCTGCCGAATCTCCAGGAGTGGCAGAGGGCCGCCGGACCGGAGTGTAAACATCACCTTGCGGAACAAAGCCAGCAGCTTATCATATTCAACAGACAGAGGAGAGGTTTGGGTGACCTTCTGCTCCGTTTCCTCGGCTTTGCCGGCTTCCACCTCCACGGGTTCCCGCTTTCCGTCAATGGTGACGGCAGGGATCAAGAAGGCCTGCAGAATATCTAGCTCGCGCTGGAGGATAACCGTTCCTTTGTCAAAAAGCAGGCTCCCACGTCTGGTAAGCGCCGGTTCGGTTAATCTATCGCCAATTTTCAATTGCGACAAGGGTACAATCGCCATGGTTATTCCTCCGTTCAGAGCAACATACTTATCTGTAACATGTTCATTGTAGGGGAAAATTGTGATGCCGTCTATGACGAAATCAAACAAAAAAGCGGGGGCTAACCCCCCGCTCATAAACAAGCTTTATTCTTCGGTCTCTTCCTGTCCGTCCGCTTCCACTTCGGATTCAGCTTCATTTTCGGCGTCGGACTCCGGATCATTTTCGTTCTTCTGGACCCGGGTCACCGTGGAAACCTCATCATCATCCTTGATGTTGATCAGGCGTACCCCTTGGGTGTTCCGGCCCATTTCGGAAATGCCGTCAATGCTCATACGGATAATGGTGCCCTGTGAGGTGATGATCATCAGGTCCTCGTCCGCCTCTACTACCTTCAGGCCAACAACCGGGCCGTTTTTGGCAGTGATGTTCAATGTTTTGATACCCTTGCCGCCGCGGGTTTGAATACGGTAGTCCTCAACAGGTGTCCGTTTGCCATAACCCTTGGAGGTTACGATCAGTACGCTGCTGGACGGGTCGATAATATCCATGTCGATAACCGCATCCCCTTCAGACAGCTGGATGCCCTTCACCCCTGTAGCGGAGCGTCCCATCGGCCGCACATCCCCTTCCGGGAAGCGGATGGACATGCCGTCCTTGGTGCCCATGACAATTTCCTTGTTGCCGTCGGTGAGACGGACACCAATCAGCTTGTCATCCTCCCGCAGGCCAATGGCAATCAGGCCGACCTTGCGGATATTGGAATAATCCTCAAGAGGAGTCTTCTTCACAATACCCTGCTCGGTGGCAAAGAAGAGATTCTGCGCTGCGTTGAAATCCTCTACCGGGATAACGGCGCTGATTTTTTCACCCTGCTCGATTTGGATCAGGTTAATAATCGGTGTTCCGCGGGCAGTCCGGCTCAGGTCCGGAATTTCATAGGCCTTCAGACGGTAAGCCTTGCCCTTATCGGTGAAGAACATCAAGTAGTGGTGAGTGTTACTCACGAACAAGTGTTCCACAAAGTCGGATTCCTTGGTGTCCATGCCGATTACACCCTTGCCGCCGCGCTTTTGGGCCTTGTAGGTATGAACCGGAAGACGTTTGATATAGCCGGTGTGGGAGATGGTAATGATCACATCCTCCTGGGGAATCAGATCCTCATCCAGGATGCTCTCTTCGCCGATGGTAATCTCCGAACGCCGTTCATCCGCATACTTGTCGCGGATTTCCTTCAGCTCCTCGCTAATGATGGCCAGAATCAGCTGCTCATCAGCAAGAATAGCCTTGTATTCGTTGATCTTCTTCATCAGCTCCTGATATTCCTCTTCGATCTTCTCCCGTTCCAGACCGGTCAGGCGCTGCAGACGCATATCGAGAATAGCCTGTGCCTGCTCGACACTAAGCCCGAATTGCTCCATCAGGCCGCTGCGGGCCTCCTCCGTTGTCCGGGAACCGCGGATCAGGGCAATGACCCGGTCCAGATGGTCCAAGGCAATGCGCAAGCCCTCCAGGATATGGGCTCTGGCCTCCGCCTTGCGCAGCTCATATTCCGTTCTGCGGCGAATAACCGATTTTTGGTGCTCCAGATAATGATACAGCGTTTCCTTCAGGCTCAAAATCTGCGGCTGGTTGTTGACCAGAGCCAGCATATTAATACCGAAGTTGGATTGCATGGCGGTATGCTTATACAAGTTATTGAGCACCACATTGGGATTGACATCCCGGCGCAGCTCAATCACCATCCGCATGCCGTTGCGGTCGGATTCGTCCCGCAGGTCGGTAATCCCGTCGATCCGCTTTTCCCGGACCAGTTCGGCGATATTCTGCACCAAACGGGCTTTGTTCACTTGGTACGGCAGCTCGTACACGATGATGCGGGCTTTGCCGTTATGATCCTCGATATTCACCTTGGCCCGCATGGTGACGGAGCCGCGGCCTGTATTGTAAGCAGAGCGGATGCCCTCGCGGCCGATAATGTAACCGCCGGTGGGGAAGT
The DNA here is from genome assembly GCA_023391955.1 of Bacillota bacterium. GTDB lineage: Bacteria > Bacillota > Bacilli > Paenibacillales > NBRC-103111 > Paenibacillus_AR. The sequence continues at coordinate 3,214 of JAEWAA010000371.1, forward strand.
CCGGACCCTTGATGAAGGTCATCAGATCCATAGAGGTAGCATCAGGGAACTCAATCAGATGCTGAATCCCGTCAATCACCTCACCCAGATTATGCGGCGGAATATTGGTTGCCATCCCTACGGCAATCCCGGACACCCCATTAACCAGAAGGTTGGGGAAACGGGAGGGCAGCACTACAGGCTCATGCTCTTCACCGTCATAGTTAGGTTGGAAGTCAATGGTCTCTTTATTGATATCCCGTAAAAGCTCCATAGCGATTTTGGACAGGCGCGCTTCCGTGTACCGCATCGCCGCCGCCGCGTCCCCATCAATGGAGCCGAAGTTTCCGTGGCCATCCACCAGCATATAACGCATGGAGAAATCCTGCGCCATCCGCACCATGGTTTCGTATACAGCCGAATCGCCATGGGGATGGTATTTACCGATGACTTCGCCGACGATCCGCGCCGATTTCTTATGGGGCTTGTCAGGCGACATGCCCAGCTCGGACATGGCAAACAGAATTCTCCGGTGCACAGGCTTAAGCCCGTCCCGGACATCCGGCAGCGCCCGGCTGACGATTATGCTCATGGCATAGTCCATGAACGATTCCTTCATCTCCGAGCCAATATCCCGTTCCTTGATTTCCGATCTGATTTCTTCAGCCATTATGAACCCCCTACGCATTATGGGAACCGCACATGCGGCAGATCACCATTGGTTCGCCGGTTGGGCGGGGAAAAGTAACATTTTCCTATAACCAGACGATTTTGCATCAAATTCTATTATATTACGAATAGGACCGGCTGCAAACGGTTCTGTTTGTCCGGTCCTACGGATAATCCGATCCATGCAGACAGGATTAAATATCCAGGTTCTTCACATATTTGGCATGCTCTTGGATGAAATCCCGGCGCGGTTCTACATTGTCCCCCATCAGGGTGTCAAAAATCAGATCCGCTTCAATGGCATCCTGGATGCTCACCTGCAAGAGAGTACGGGCTTCCGGATCCATAGTGGTTTCCCACAGCTGGCCCGGGTTCATCTCGCCCAAACCCTTGTAGCGCTGGATATTTACTTTGGCGCCTTCGCCGAATTCCTGCATAATCTTATCCCGTTGGGCTTCGTTGTAGGCGTAGCGCACCACCTTGTTACGCTCCAGCTTGTACAACGGCGGCTGTGCAATATACACATAACCGCTTTCGATCAGCTGCCGCATGTAGCGGAAGAAGAAGGTCAGGAGCAGGGTCCGGATATGGGCACCGTCCACGTCGGCATCGGTCATAATAATCAGCTTGTGGTAACGGGCCTTGGAAATATCGAAGTCCTCGCTGATCCCCGTACCCATGGCCGTAATAATAGCCCGGATTTCCGCATTGGACAGGATTCTGTCCAGCCGTGCCTTCTCCACGTTCAGGATCTTGCCCCGCAGAGGAAGGATAGCTTGGAAGTGACGGTCCCGGCCGGACTTGGCGGAGCCGCCGGCGGAGTCGCCTTCCACGATGTACAGCTCGCTGATGGAAGCGTCCCTGGAGGAGCAGTCCGCCAGCTTTCCTGGCAGAGAGCTGACCTCAAGGGCTCCCTTGCGGCGGGTAAGCTCACGCGCCTTGCGGGCGGCTTCCCGTGCACGGGCGGCCTGGATGCCCTTCTCCACAATCCGTCTGGCGACGGCTGGATGCTCATCCATAAATTCCTGGAGCTTCTCGGCGAACATGGATTCCACAATGCCTCTGGCCTCACTGTTGCCGAGTTTGGTCTTGGTTTGTCCCTCGAACTGGGGTTCGGGAATCTTGACGGATATAATCGCCGTCAATCCTTCCCGGACATCATCCCCGCTAAGGTTCTGATCATTGTCCTTGATGGCCCCGGACTTGCGGGCATAATCATTCAGCACCCGGGTGAGAGCCGACTTAAAGCCCGATTCATGGGTGCCGCCCTCATGGGTATGAATGTTATTGGCGAAGGAATAGATATTTTCGGAATACCCCTCGTTGTACTGAAGGGCAATTTCCGCCTGAATGCTGTCCTTGGTGCCCTCCACATAAATCACTTCATGGATGGCTTCCTTCTTGCTGTTCAGGAACTCCACAAATTGGGCGATACCACCCTCGTAGTGGAAGCTGTTCTGGACGCCTGTGCGCTCATCGGTCAGGGTGATCTGGATGCCCTTGTTCAGGAACGCCAGCTCCCGGATCCGGGATTGCAGGATATCGTATTCGTATTCGGTGGTTTCGGTAAAAATCTCTACGTCCGGCTTAAAGGTTATAGTGGTTCCGGATTCTTCCTCGTTATCCAGCTCGTCGATGACCTTCAAGTCATATTGGGGCGTACCGCGTTTATATTCCTGGCGGTATACCTTACCCTTGAGCTTAACGGTAGCCGTCAAGTGCTCGGACAGCGCGTTAACAACCGAAACGCCTACACCGTGGAGACCGCCGGATACTTTATAACCTTCCCCGCCGAATTTGCCGCCGGCATGCAGCACCGTAAGCACAACCTCAAGAGCGGGACGTTTGGTTTTTTTCTCTTCACCGACCGGAATACCACGGCCGTTATCGATGACCGTTATGCTGTTGTCCTGATGGATAAAAACATCGATTTTGTCGCAATAACCGGCCAGGGCCTCGTCAATGCTGTTGTCGACGACTTCCCACACCAGGTGATGCAGGCCGCGGGAGCTGGTGGAGCCGATATACATACCGGGCCGCTTGCGCACCGCTTCAAGGCCTTCCAGCACCTGAATCTGGTTCTCGTCGTACGTATTGGGGTTGACGGACATGGACCTTTCACCTACTTTTCATGTTTCAATTCTTTTATCCGTTCACGTATAAGTGATGCGCGCGCTTTTTGAGAGTGGCGGAGGAAATGGGGGAGTAATACACCTTGTCCAGGGTTACGACCAGAGACTTGCATTCCTCTTCGCCGATAACCTCCACCCTCGCTTCTTCTCCGGCGCGGGAGGTAAACTGCTTCGTCACCTTGGACGTTTTCTCGATGGACAAATCGAATATGCCGACCAGCTCCGACGTGCGGACAATCTTCTCGCCGCCCAAATGGATAAACAATGGTTCTTCCTCCCGTTCACCGATTTTAAAAGCCAATGCCCGCTACTGCTGCTCCGTGACAATGGAACCCTCCCGAACCTGAAATACGGCCAGATCGGGGATTTTGGAGAGATCCACACTCTCCATGCCGGTGGTCGTAATAAAGGTCTGCACCTTATTCTGGATGGTCTCGATAAGCTGCGTCTGCCGGTTCTGGTCCAGCTCCGAAAGCACATCATCCAAAAGCAGCAGGGGATATTCGCCGACTTCCTCGTTAATGAGCTCCAGCTCCGCCAGCTTCACCGATAAGGCGGTGGTCCGCTGTTGCCCCTGGGAACCGAATGTCTGCACTTCCTTGCCATTGATAAAAAAAAGCAGATCGTCCCTGTGGGGGCCCGCCAGAGTCGTTCCTCTGCGGAGTTCCTGATCCTTTACCTCAGATAACTTTATCATAAATTGCCTAAATAGGATAGTTTCATCTTCGCCTGCGGTCTCGCCGAAGCTGGGTTTGTACTCGATCTTCAAGGCTTCCTTGTCAGCAGTGATGCCCGAATGGATCGTCTTGGCCCAACGCTCAAGCTTCTCTATAAAGCTTTGACGTTTTTTCATAATCTTAGTACCAAAGGTTGCCAATTGCTCATTCCAAACCTGCAGCATCTCCGTTTTGGCGCCTCCGCCCGGGCCTCCATGCTGCTTCAGATAGTGGTTGCGCTGCTGGAGAATCTTCTGGTACTGGGTAATGTCGTATAGATAACCGGGGTGGACCTGGCCGATTTCCATATCGAGAAACCGGCGGCGGATCCCCGGCGCACCCTTCACAATTTCCAGATCCTCCGGGGCAAACATCACCACATTCAGCGCTCCGACAAATCCGCTCAGCTTCCTCTGCTCCAATCCGTTTATCCGCGCTTTCTTGCCCTGGGCGGAAATCTGCAGCTGCAGCTTGCAAGGGCCGTACTTTTTGTCCACTTCCCCGTAGATCACCGCTTCCGGCTTGTCCCAGGCGATAAGCTCCTTGTCCTGGTAGGTGCGGTGGGATTTGGTCAAGGCCAGCACAAAAATCGATTCCAGCAGATTGGTTTTACCTTGGGCGTTAGGACCGATGAATACATTCACGGCCTTGTCGGTACTCAGTTCGATGCTCCCGTAATTGCGGTAATGCTGGAGAGCCAGCTTCCGGAGAAACATCAGCCCTGCTCCGCGGCCAGAAGGAAGGCGCCTGCACCGGCAACCTCAACCCGGTCTCCCGGATAAAGCTTCCGTCCCCGCCGGTTGTCCGGCTCGCCGTTTACCTAGATGGCAGTTTCCGCCAGGAACGCCTTGGCTTGACCTCCGGAGCCGATCAGGTCGGTAATCTTCAAGAATTGGGCCAGGGTAATATACTCCCCGTGAATGGAAATGGTGGTCATATCCGTTTTCTCCTTCGGCCTGAACGTGGCTTAATTGGTGGTCCGGTAAGGCAGAATCAGCTGGAGAATAGGTGTTCCGTCTTCTGGCTGGATAATAATGGGGCTCATAGAGCCGGTGAAGCCGATCCGCACCTTGTCGCTGTCCACCACTTTCAGGGCATCCAGCATATATTTGGAGTTAAATGAAATTTTAAGCAATTCGCCTTCCAGTCCGGAAACCACCAGAGTCTCCGTAACCTTGCCCAACTCCGTCGAGCTGGAGCTGACCTCGATGGTCTCATGGTCGATCATCGCCATCCGGACAATGTTGCTCCGTTCTTCCCGGGACAACAGATACGCCCGGTCAATGGCATCCATCAGCTCGCGGGTGCGCACTACCATTTGGGTTTGGAAGGATTTCGGGATCAGCTTGCTGGTATCCGGGTAAGTGCCCTCCAGAATCCGGGAATAGAACAGGATCCGCTCCATCCGGAACAGCACCTGGTTGTCGGACACAACCATATCCACCAGGATATTGCCGTCGGGAAGGATTTTGCTCAGTTCGTTCAACGTCCGGCCGGAAATGACCACATTGCTGAACTGGGCGTTTTCGTCGGCTTCCATAGGCGTATGCCGCTGGGCGAGCCGGTGGCGGTCACAGCCGATGAGCTTCAGGGTATTGTTGTTCAGGATCCACTGCACACCGGTAAGAACAGGTGTTGCCTCTGTGGCGGAAACGGCAAAGGCCGTTTGGCGGATCATGGTTTTCAAGAGATCGCTGGCTACGGTGACGGTTTTGTCCTCTTCAATCTCAGGCAGCAGCGGATATTCCTCCGGATCCAAACCGACCATCTGGATTTCGGAAGAACCGGCGCGGATGACGGTCTGGAACTGCTGGGAGACCTCAATTTCGATGTGGTCGGAAGGCAGCTTGCGGATCATTTCCATGAAGAACTTGGCCGGAAGCACAACACTGCCCTTTTGAGTCAAGCGGATAATCTCCTTGCCTTCCTGCTCCATGGGGATAAAGGATTGGATGGAAATATCCGTATCGCTGGCAGTCAGGGTCAAGCCGGAGAAGGACGCATCAAGCTTGATCCCGCTCAATATGGGCAGAGTGGTCCGGCTGGATATGGCTTTGGCCACATGCTGAATGGATTCGTTCAAGAAATCTTTATTAACCGTTAATTTCATCATGGTCACTCCTGTGGTTCTAAAATATAAGCCGCCGCATACATTTTTCCTATCACGCCAAACCAAAAAGAGGAACGGCGCCCATGCTGAACGCCGCCGCGCTGGTTTACGAAAATGCCGTTTATGGCCTCTTACATGTATACGTATATTCTTTTAAAGAAAAGTAGAGTAAGTAGTAGGTGCGGTGGATATGTGGATATGTGCATAAAACACTGAAAAGAAAAGCCTATCCACATGTGAATAGTTTGTGCATAGGCGCTAAGGTTATGAACCGGGATTTCGGATCCGTTCGGTTAAATTTCGAATAATTTTGGCAAGCTCCTGGTCCGCAGCTAGCGACGAGGAGATTTTTTCGTGGGCATGAATCACCGTAGTATGGTCCCGGCCCCCGAACGCCTCCCCAATCTTGGGCAGGGAGTGCTCCGTCAGCTCTCTGGAGAGGTACATGGCCACCTGCCGCGGGAAGGCAACCGCCTTGGTCCGCTTGCGAGCCTTGAAATCCTCCACCTTCATCCCGTAGAACTCGCCCACCCGCATCTGAATGTCATGGATGGTGATCACCTTGGGCTTATTGTTGGGAATGATGTCCTTCAGGGCTTCTGCGGCCAAATGGACGGTTACATCCTCATTAATGAGCGAAGAGTAGGCCACTACACGGATCAGCGCACCCTCCAGCTCCCGGATGTTGGTATCGATCTGGTTGGCGATATACACCATGGCCTCATTGGGAATGTCCAGGTTTTCGGCCTTGGCCTTCTTCCGGAGGATGGCGATCCGCGTCTCCAGATCAGGCGGCTGGATATCGGTAATGAGCCCCCATTCGAAGCGGGAGCGCAGCCGGTCCTCCAGCGTGGGAATTTCCTTGGGCGGACGGTCGGAGGAGATGATAATCTGCTTGCTCTCCTCATGCAGGGCATTAAACGTATGGAAGAATTCCTCCTGGGTGCCTTCCTTGCCGGCGAGGAACTGAATATCGTCGATCAGCAGCACATCAATCTTCCGGTATTTGTTGCGGAAGCTTTCGCCCACATTGTCCCGGACGGCATTGATGAATTCGTTGGTGAATTTCTCGGAGGAAATGTAGAGCACCTTGGCGCTTGGATTATGCTCCAGAACATAGTGGCCGATGGCATGCATCAAGTGGGTTTTCCCCAATCCCACACCCCCGTACAAAAACAGAGGGTTGTACGCTTTAGCCGGCGCTTCCGCCACAGCCAAAGAAGCGGCATGGGCAAACCGGTTGCCGCTGCCGATAACGAAGGTGTCAAAGGTATATTTGGGGTTCAGCGAAAAGGAATCCTCATGCAGCATCGCAGCGGGCTTGGGCGGCTGTACCGCCGGCGCCGTCTGGACTGCCGCGGGGGGCGGCACGTCGTCGATGGTGAATTGGATGTCCACATGCCGGTCCAGCGTCTCCGCAACCGTGGACTGGATCAGCTTGGCGTATTTGGCCTCCAGCCATTCCTTGGCGAAGGTGTTCGGCGCGCATATCAAAAGCGCGTTCTCATTGAACACGGTCGCTTTGGTGGATTTCAGCCAGGTATCGAAGCTCGGCTTGCTGACCTTGGTCTGGATGACGGAGAGGATCTGTTGCCATAATTCATTGGCAGGGCTATCCACTAACACTTCACTCCTTACGGGAAAAAACAAAATTCTGCAATCTTCAGGCAGCTCTAGGGCGGTTTGACATGGTGGCCGCTAAGTATGTCGAAATATCCACATAGTTAAGAAAATTCCTCTACGGCTTATCCCGTTAAAGGAATGTTGTTCACATCTTTATCCACAGGCTGTGTATAAAACAACGGTATAACTCAACTATCCACAGCCGAAACAATATAAATATATCAAAAGAAAGTAGCGTTTTCAATGATAATCTCCGATTTATCCACAATTCCTACCCCTTGTGCAAAACTTTTATCCACCATACTACATATTGTTAATAAATTGTTTACGAATCGACAGCGTACCGGGTTTTCCACTTTTTTTTGTACACAGGAGGATAAAGGAAGATGTGGACGGGGAGAATGAGGTTGACATCAGGCGTGGAAAATGATTTAATATTGAAAGGTATTTTTAGAACTCCTCGTTTGAAGTTCTTAAGGGAGGTGCAATAAATGAAACCATCGTTCAATCCGAATGTAAGCAAGCGCAAAAAGGTTCACGGCTTCCGTAAGCGCATGAGCACGAAGAATGGCCGCAAGGTACTCGCCGCGCGTCGCGCAAGAGGCCGCAAGGTATTGACGGCCTAAGCATAAAGACCACATTGCGTGGTCTTTTTTGTTAACAATCGTTCTTGATATCCGGTTTTGCCAGGAACGCCCGCCGTCTTTTGCGAAAAGACGCCGACAGGCGTTTATCCTTATGCGCAGAGGTTTTACACTTCGGCAATTTGGGCAAAACTGATGAATAAATAGGAATAGGCGGATGCTGCGGTGCAGAAAGAAAACCGTTTGACCCGGCGTGAGGATTTCAATAAGGTGTACCGGTACGGCAAATCCGCGGCCAACCACCAGTTTGTCGTCTATGTGATGAACCGCCATTCGGCTGCGGCCGGCGACGGCTTCCGGCTGGGGATCTCCGTCAGCAAGAAGGTGGGCAATGCGGTGGTCCGCAACCGCCTGCGGCGGCGGATTAAAGAAATTGTCCGTTTAAATAGGGAAAAGCTTGTCCCGAAGAAGGACTTTATCCTCATTGTGCGCAAGCCTGCCGCTGATCTGGAATATGCCGATATGGAGAAAAGTATCCTTCATGTATTGAAGCGGGCGGAGCTTCTGGTGAAGAAGGGACAGCCGCCAGGTTGACCAGTTTCAATCACCGGATAGATATGATATATTTAGTGTGGACTTGACTGCGTACAGGATGCCTGGTTGCACCCATAAGGAGGAAATGTGTTGATTCGTCGTTTGCAGAAGCTGTGGCCCTTGGGGCTCGTTGTTTTTTTGTTGTCCGCGTGCGGTAGACCCAGTGATCTGAGCCAAGAGCGCACCGGAATTTGGACCAAATACTTCGTAGGTCCGCTGTCGGATACCTTGGACTGGTTTGCCCATCTGTTATGGGGTGAGTACGGCCTGTCCATTCTGGTTATGACCATTATCATCCGGACGATTATTCTGCCGTTGACTCTTCGCCAGTATAAGAGCTCGAAGGGTATGCAAGCGCTGCAGCCCGAGCTGGAGAAGCTGAAGAAGAAGTACAAGGATGATCCCAAGAAGCAGCAGGAAGAAACCATGCTCCTGTTCCAGAAGAATGGTGTCAACCCCTTGGCCGGATGTTTTCCGATCTTGATTCAGATGCCAATTCTGATCGCGCTGTATAACGCGATTATGTACAACCCTTATATTCATGAACACACCTTCCTATGGCTGCAGCTGTCCCAGAAGGATCCGTATTATATCCTTCCGATTCTGGCATCCATTACGACCTTCGTACAGCAAAAGGTCATGATGTCGTTGCAACCGAACCAATCCAACCCATCCATGAACATGCTGCTGTATATTTTCCCGGTCATGATTTTTGTCATGTCCATGTCTTTCGCTTCCGCTCTTCCGCTTTACTGGGTATTCAGTAATATCTTCACGATTGTGCAGAACTATTTCATTTATCGTCCATCCAAAAAGTAGAGGTGGCAGATTCATGACGAAGACGCTCATCGTCACGGGAAAAACGGTTGAAGAAGCGGTCAGGCAAGGATTGACCCAATGGAACGTTCCCGAAAACCGGGTTAAGGTTGATGTACTGGAGCAGCCCGCCAAGGGACTGTTCGGTCTGTTTGGCGTGAAGGAAGCGAAGGTCCGGCTGGAGCTTATTCCCGATGCGGTGGAAGAGGCGACCCAGTTTCTCCAGGATATTTTTGCGACCATGCATGTGAAGGCAACCATAGAGCGTAAGGATGACAAGGACGGCATTCTGCTGAATATTAAAGGCGGCGAGCTTGGCATTCTTATTGGAAGAAGAGGCCAGACGCTGGATGCCCTGCAGTATCTGGTGAATATTGTGGCTAACCGGTTCTCGGACAAGCATATCCGGATTATTCTGGATGCGGAGGAGTTCCGGGAACGGCGGCGCAAGACCCTGGAGGAATTATCCTCGAGGCTGGCTACCCGGGTGGTCCGGACCAAGAAGGATGTGGTGCTGGAGCCCATGTCTCCGGCGGACCGGAAGATCATCCACTCCCAGCTGCAGGATCATCCTACGGTTCGCACGTACAGCAAGGGAGACGAGCCTAACAGGCGTGTTGTAATTTCGCTACGATAACGAAATGACGCAATGACTTCAGGCGGGTGATGAGGTCATTGCGTTTTTTGTAGGGAGCTGAGTCTTTAAGCCGGAATGTCCGGTAATTCCGGGAGGAAGGAGAGTTGAGCATGACGATTAAGGACACCATTGCAGCCATCTCCACCCCCATGGGAGAAGGCGGGATTGCGGTGATCCGCATCAGCGGCGGCGGTGCGGTGGCTGTGGCCGATACCGTGTTCCGGTCGAAAATGAAATTAGCCGAGGTACCGACACATACGGTGCAGTATGGACATATTGTTGACCCTGCCGATGGGGAGCGGGTGGAGGAAGCCTTGGTCACGGTCATGCGCGGCCCCCGTTCCTACACGGCGGAGGATGTGGTGGAGCTCAGCTGCCATGGCGGGTTGGTTTCCATCCGCAAGGTGCTGGAGCTGGTTCTGGCATCAGGAGCAAGACCGGCCGAACCCGGGGAATTTACGAAGCGGGCTTTTCTGAACGGGCGCATTGATTTGAGTCAGGCGGAAGCGGTGATGGACCTGATCCGGTCCAAATCGGACAAGGCCTTTAAATCGGCGCTGCGCCAGGTGGACGGCAGTCTGTCCCGGAAGATTAAGAGCCTGCGCAGCCAGCTGCTGGCGTTGATGGCCCATATTGAGGTCAATATCGATTACCCGGAGCATGATGTGGAGGAATTGACAGGTGCCCATATCCGCGGGGAAACCATTGTGGCCCTCAACCAGGTGAAGGGTATGCTTAGTTCTGCCCGTCAGGGCAAAATTCTGCGGGAGGGCATTGTAACGGCGATTGTGGGCAGGCCCAATGTGGGCAAGTCCAGTCTCTTGAATGCCCTGACCCAGGAAAATAAAGCGATTGTTACGGATATTCCCGGAACCACCCGGGATGTGATAGAGGAATACGTTACGGTCAACGGCATCCCCTTGCGGCTGCTGGATACAGCGGGCATCCGGGAGACGGCAGATGTGGTGGAGCAAATCGGTGTGTCCCGGTCCCGCGGCGCATTGGCCGAGGCGGATTTGGTGCTGCTGGTGTTAAGCGGCTCCGAGCCCCTGGGAGAGGACGACCGCAAGCTACTGGATGAGCTGGACGGCAAGGAAACGCTGGTTGTGGTGAATAAGATGGATTTGCCCCAGCGTGTGGAGCTTGATGAGATCCGCGCCCGGTATCCGGAAGACAGGATCATCCGGATTTCTGTACAGGCAGAGGAAGGGCTTGAGCAGCTGGAGCAGGCGGTGACGGAGCTGTTCTTGTCCGGTCAGGTGGAGCCGGAGGATATGACCTATGTGAGCAATGTCCGGCATATCCATCTGCTGCAGAAGGCCCAGGGTTCCTTGGAAGAAGCCTTGGAGGCTGCGGCCTCCGGAGTTCCTATCGATATGATCCAGATCGACCTGCGCAATGCATGGGAGGAGCTGGGGGAGATTATCGGCGACTCGGTGGGGGAAACCCTGATTGACCAGATTTTTAGCCAATTTTGCCTGGGTAAATAATGGCCTGTTCCTATAGGGACAGATACCGGTATAATAGATTGATGCCTTTCGCGGATATGTACGATCGGCAATAGGAGGTGTACAAAATGACAGGATATACAGCAGGCGAATACGAAGTGATCGTTGTCGGCGCAGGCCATGCAGGCTGTGAAGCCGCATTGGCTGCTGCCCGTATGGGCTGCCGGACGTTGCTTCTGACTATAAATTTGGATATGGTAGCGTTTATGCCTTGTAACCCGTCTATCGGCGGTCCGGCCAAGGGACATGTGGTCCGGGAGATTGACGCGCTGGGCGGAGAGATGGGCCGGAATATCGATAAGACTTATATCCAGCTCCGCACGTTGAATACAGGCAAGGGTCCGGCGGTGCATGCCTTGCGCGCTCAGGCGGATAAGGTGCTGTACCAACGGACCATGAAGGAAACCATTGAGAAGACTCCTAACATGACCATGATCCAAGGGATGGTGGAGGAGCTGGTGGTAGAGGACGGAATTTGCCGTGGTGTCGTGACCAAAACCGGCGCACGGTATTTGTCGAAAACGGTTGTCATTACCACAGGTACCTATCTGCGGGGCAGGGTCATTATCGGGGAGCTGATGTACGAAAGCGGGCCGAACAACCAACAGCCTTCCGTCCGCTTGTCGTCTTGTTTGAAGGAGCTTGGCTTCCAGCTTGTCCGCTTCAAAACAGGGACACCGCCGCGGGTACACGGCAGCACCATTGACTTCTCCAAAACCGAGATTCAGCCCGGGGATGAAAAACCCCGTTTCTTTTCCTTCGAAACAGAGGAAGAGATACCTAACCAGCTGCCTTGTTGGCTGACCTATACATCCGAGGATACCCATCGGATTATTCAGGATAATCTTCACCGGGCGCCCATGTTCTCCGGTGCGATTGAGGGCACTGGCCCCCGGTACTGTCCGTCTATCGAGGACAAAATTGTCCGTTTTGCCGATAAGCCCAAGCATCAGATTTTCCTGGAGCCGGAAGGCCGCAATACCTCGGAATACTATGTGCAGGGACTGTCAACCAGTATGCCGGAGGATGTGCAATTGGAGATTTTACGGTCCATTCCCGGTCTGGAAAAGGTACAGATGATGCGGACGGGTTATGCCATCGAATATGATGCCGTTGTGCCTACGCAGTTGAAGCCTAGTCTGGAAACCAAGCTGGTGGATGGGTTGTTTACCGCGGGTCAAATAAATGGCACTTCCGGCTACGAAGAAGCCGCAGGACAAGGCATTATAGCCGGGATTAACGCGGCACGTAAGGTGCAGGGTAAGGATGCGGTAGTATTGGACCGTTCCGAAGCTTACATCGGCGTGCTTATCGACGACCTGGTGACCAAGGGCACCAATGATCCGTACCGGTTGTTGACCTCCCGTGCGGAATACCGTCTGCTGCTCCGCAATGACAATGCGGATCTGCGCCTGACTCCCATCGGCTATGACATCGGCTTGATTTCTCCTCAGCGCTTTGCTCGATTTGAGGAAAAGCGGAACCAAATTGCCGGAGAGCTGGAGCGTCTTAAAACCACCAGAGTCCGTCCTGAGGAGACAATCCAGCAGGTACTGGAAGAGGCAGGAACAGTTGTTTTGAACAATTCGGTGGATCTGCTGTCTCTGCTGCGCCGTCCGGAAATTACCATGGATCATATCGAACGGATTGCTCCGGCACCTGTGCAGCTGCGGGAGGATGTGAAGGAACAGGTAGAGATTGAGGTCAAATACGCCGGCTACATTGAAAAGCAGCTTCAACAGGTAGACCGGCTTCGCAAGATGGAGCAGAAGCGGATTCCGGAGGATATTGACTATACTCCGATCCACGGATTGGCTAATGAAGCCAAACAGAAGCTGGAACAGATTCGCCCCATCTCCATCGGGCAGGCATCACGTATTGCAGGTGTAACCCCTGCGGACATTTCAATTTTGCTGGTTTATCTGGAGCATTATAACCAAGTACGGGCGGCGAAGCTTTCATGAGTCAGGATATGGTAGTGGAACAATTCAGCGCCCGGGTCAGAGAGCACGGGTTGGAATTAAGCAGCCGCCAGCTGGAGCAATTCGAGATTTACTACCGTGAGCTGGTGGACTGGAACGAGAAGATGAACCTGACGGCCATTACAGAGCGGGAACAGGTTTATCTCAAGCATTTCTATGATTCTTTAACCTTAGCTTTTCATGTCAAGCTGGAATCGGTATCCACCATGGCGGATATTGGCGCCGGAGCGGGTTTTCCATCCATTCCACTCAAAATTGCATTTCCCCACTTGAAGCTGACGATTGTGGATTCCCTAAACAAGCGGATCCACTTTCTGAATCATCTGGCCGAGCAGCTTCAGCTTCAGGATGTGAAGGCGATCCATGCTAGAGCCGAGGAAGCAGGGCGGAATAAGGAGCTGCGGGACCGGTTCGACCTGGTAACGGCAAGAGCGGTGGCTAGGCTGTCCGTTCTGAATGAGCTATGTTTGCCATTTGTCCGTCCCGGTGGAATTTTCGCCGCTATGAAAAGTGCACAAACCTCTGACGAGCTTCAGGAAGCAAAACGATCCATTGTGCTTTTGAAGGGGAAGCTGGAGACAGTCCATACCTTCATTCTTCCGGTAGAGGAAGCCGAGCGGAATATTGTTGTCTTGACGAAAACGGATTTAACACCGGCTAAATATCCAAGAAAACCGGGAACTCCCGGAAAAGAGCCGCTTTAGGCTCATTTATAATAAATAATAATGTTTCACGTGGAACAAATAAGGAGTCTCTTCGGAATGTTGAGGCTCCTTGCCTTGTGGTCGGTTAATCACTATAACCTGCTACAAATAGTTGATGGGGAATTTTTCATTATTGCCAATGTCAAGCAGGAATTAGACGGAAATACGGAGAATGAATATAAGTAGCCAAGTATCTGACGACGAAAATGGGTGAATGAAAAACCTATGAAAGAGCAATTATCCAAATTATTCGGATTGGTGGAAAAGCCCTCCGGCGATGAAGTCAAACAGCTTCCGCTGGACCAGATTGTGCCTAGTCCTTTTCAGCCGCGGACCATTTTTGATGAAGAACGGATCGATGAGCTCTGCCAAACCATCAAGACCCACGGGGTGATTCAGCCCATAGTAGTTCGGGTCCGCGATGGTGTTTTTGAGATCATTGCCGGTGAACGCCGGTTCCGTGCTGTCAAAAAGCTCGGTATGGAGAGTATTCCGGCCATTATCCGGGAATTTAATGATTCACAAGCTGCATCCATTGCCCTTATTGAGAATTTGCAGCGGGAGGGTCTCACCTCTATAGAAGAGGCGATGGCTTATCAGCAGCTTATTGAGCTGCATCAGCTGACTCAAGAAAGTCTGGCCCAACGTCTCGGCAAAAGCCAGTCTACCATCGCTAACAAGATTAGACTGCTTCAGCTCAGTGAACCCGTTAAGCAGGCTTTGCTGGACCGTAAAATCACGGAGCGGCATGCACGAGCGTTATTGGCGTTGGATACAGAAGAGCTTCAGGTGAAGGTGCTGCAGGATATTCTCACCAAGGAATTGAATGTGAAGCAGACGGAAGCACGAGTGCAGTTCTATTTGGAAACCCAAAAGATTAAAAAGTCCAAACGGGTTTTCTATGGCAAAAGTGTCCGTCTGGCCTTGAACACCATTCGCCAATCGGTCAGCATGGTGGCCGATACCGGTATGCAAATTAAGACCGATGAGAAGGATTACGAGGACCACTATGAAATCATTATCCGGATCCCCAAGCAATAATCCCGAATTGTTCCTGTCAACAGCATATGCTGGTGTGCATATATAAAAAACAGAGGTCGGATTGATCGACGGCCTTTGTTTTTTTGTTGCTTTTAATCATTTGTGGCCAATTGTTATAGAAATATTCATAGATTTGAAGAGATGTCGGAACATTTCTATTAAGATGCCAAGAGGATTGTGCTATACTTAAGTTTGAGTCTCCGAAACCGATTCCATCTTTTTGGGGATGCGGAATTTGTCGCAAACCAGCAGAAGCAGGCGGTGAAGGCCGCGCCAAATGCGAAGCTCATCATCACTTATCCAGCCTATGGCTAGGACCAGTGATTGGAGTAGGGTACTTACTAATAGTTTGAGGTGAATGGGTTTGTCTAAAATAATTGCAGTAACCAACCAGAAGGGCGGAGTGGGGAAAACCACCACATCCGTGAATCTAGGCGCATCCCTGGCTAGCTTAGGGAAAAGGGTGCTCCTGGTGGATATTGAC
>JAEWAA010000382.1 GCA_023391955.1 Bacillota bacterium
CTTTTATGAACATGAAGAGGCGCTTATCCGGCTGATGAAGGAAGAGGAGATGTTTATGCTGAACCAGCCTAAGCGGCTTCCGGTTTGGGTGGATCTGTACAAAACCAAGCTCAGCCCCCAGGTGCTGCAGGCCCTGCTAAATAACCTGGACACCCTCCAAAACCGTATTCTCCGTTTAGCTCTGGTTGGGATGTCCTTCGGGGATAAACGAAAATGGGAACGGCTCCTTACGAACCTGGAATCCGGATTTCCCTTTACAATCCGCCACTACAGCGACCCGGAGGAGGCCAAAACCTGGCTGGTGGGAGAGTAATCACCCGCTTTTTTTGTCCAGCTTCCGGTATTGGAGCGCTTCGGCCAGATGGTTCAGCAGGATATCCGCAGACCCTTCCAGATCGGCAATGGTTCGGGCCAGCTTAAGCACGCGGTCATGGGCACGGACGCTTAGGCCCATGACCTGGAAGGCCGACGCCAGCAGAGCTTCCGCCTCCGGAGCCGGGCGGCAGAATTGGCGCAGTGCCCGTCCGCTCAGCTCTCCGTTGTACCGGTAAGGTGACCCCGCATAACGCCGCTCCTGGATGCGCCGGGCGTACATCACCTGTTCGCGCATCTCCTGTGAGGATAAATGGCCGCTCGTATCGGTGAATGCCAGATCCTCATAGCGGGTGCGCGGCACCTCCACATGCAGATCGATCCGGTCCAGCATAGGGCCCGATATCCGGGAGCGGTACTGTGCCACCTTCAGCGCCGAGCAGGTGCAGGCCTCTGTGTCCGACTCACTTCCGTAGAACCCGCAGGGACACGGATTCATAGAGGCGGTCAGCAAAAAATGGGCCGGATAGGTATAGGTTGCCCGGGCCCGCCCGATGGTGACCCTCCGGTCCTCCAGGGGCTGGCGCAGCGCCTCCAGGGATAAACGGCTGAATTCCGGCAGCTCATCGAGAAACAGCACGCCGTGATGAGCCAGGCTGATCTCTCCGGGTTTGGGGATGGAGCCGCCGCCGGCAAGGCCGCTGGGGGACACCGTATGGTGGGGGGAGCGGAAAGGCCGCATACGCAGCAGCTGGCCCCGGTCCGTCAGCCTGCCCGCCACGCTGTAGATTTTGGTAACCTCCAGAGCCTCCTCATCATCCATCTCCGGCAGAATGGTGGGAAGCCGCCGCATCAGCATGGTTTTGCCCGTGCCCGGCGGTCCGATGAATAACAAATTATGCTTGCCGGAGGCCGCAATCACCAATGCCCGTTTCGCTTGGTGCTGCCCGCACACATCCGCGTAATCCTCTCCTGACAGCAGTCCACCGTCGCAGTCCGCCGTTCTGCCGCCAGCGGCAAGCTCTCCGTCCGCCTCCGTTTCCGCCCATACCCGGGTCAACACCAACGGATCCGCCAACTCCCGCAGCTCCCTTACCGTCACAACCTCCAAGAGCCCCACAAGAGCGGCCTCCCTGGCATTTTCCATAGGGAGCACCACCCGCTTTAGCCCTTGCCGGGCCGCCTGATGCACCATGGACAGCACCCCCGACACCGGGCGCAGGGAGCCGTCCAGCGCCAGCTCTCCGATCCACAGGGTATCCTCCGCATCCTCAAACCGGATTTGCCCGCTGGCCTCCAGAATCCCCGCAGCAATGGCCAAGTCAAAGGCTGAACCCTCCTTGCGCACATCCGCCGGGGCCAGGTTGACAGTTATCCGCTCCATAGGGTAAGTAAACCCGCTGTTGCGGATGGCCGCCCGCACCCGTTCCGTAGACTCCCGTATAGCGCTGTCCGGCAGACCCACCACCTGAAAAAACGGCAGGCCGTTGGCGATGTCCGTCTCCACCTCTACGAGCACACCGTCAATTCCGGCCACACAAGCACTCATTAATTTTCCGTACACGAAAAAGCACCCCCGGGACTTTACCGGCCTGCGCCGTATGGCACAGTCAGCAAGAAGTCGGCAAGAGGTGCTTCCATCATAACCGTTTGAATTCATCTTACAGCAGCCGCAGCTGAATGTAAACAGGCTATGGAGCGGGGCTCCCACATGAGTTAATACCGGAAGCCTTGGTTGGGCACAGCGCTTCCGGTAAGGCAGTGCTCGAACATTTCGATCAGAGTCAGGAACCGCTCTGCTTCCCGGTATACATGGTCTGCCAGCAAGGGGTGGATGATGCTTTTGATCCGGCAGGCTTCAATGAGATCCCGGGCGGTTTTTTTGAAATCGCGCAGGCTGGTGACCGAAACCTTATTTTGGTCCAAAAACTGGCTGAGGAGAGGCGGTGTCTGGGACTGGGGCCGCATAGAGCTGAGATCCAGAGCCTGCCACAGCAATTGGTCGAAATCATGGCTGAACTCCCTGGCCTGCTCCACCAGCTTCCGCTCGGAAGGGTCCAGCAGGTGGCTGATGAATTTGGCGTGATCGGCCATAATTTTGAGGAAGAACACATTTTCATCGATAATCGCATCTGGCAGTGGCTCCAGACAGCCTTGATTCAGCTCAACCAGGCGGTTCCGGAAGTAATTGGCCTCTCTGCTGACGTGATCCACCAGAAGGGGGAAGTTATTGCCGCCGGGCAGCTTGCAGCTTAATATCAGCCCCAATATCTTTCGCTTGAAGGCCCAAATATGGGTTGCGGCAGTAAATACTTCGGTGTTGAATCTGCGAATTTGCTCGGGGTCAGTGTCCGGCGAAAATGCATGGGATTTTGCTTCAATCTGCTCAAAAAGGGCATAAAATCCGTTTGCCTCCCGAATCAACTGCGTGTCTTCACACCGAAAGCCCAGCTTCAGAAATAAAGAGTGTTCCTTCATGATTCTCGACTAAAACTGGATTTCGTCCAAGGAGCGAATCACAAAACCATCCACTGCCAGCCACCTCCCATTTTATCATGTAATGTTTATGTTTCCTTTTCTTTTCCAATGACACTTCATGCATTCTTTCCCTTGACAGTCAACTAGAGCTTGCATTAAGATTAGTTAAATTCAGGAAAATAGAAAGGAGCGTGAGTCGGGATGAATAAGCTAACCTTTTTGTTTACATTTAAAAGCATCCAGCCCCGCTGCGTGTCCTTTTTCCATATCCGTCTCTCCGCAGCTGTGGGGGACATATAGGCAGAGCCGTTATTTGAACGGACTTGTCCGGATTGGAAAAGACCGCTGGGGAGCCGGCGGTCTTTTTGCATTTTTGGAGGAATAAAAAAGTGTGGGTAAATAGAAGAAAAAGGATTGACATCTAT
>JAEWAA010000404.1 GCA_023391955.1 Bacillota bacterium
GGAGAAATATGTACGCTGCTCACCAGAAGAGCATAACGGAGCTTCTTATGGTCCATGTAGCGGTAAACCTGGTCGATAGCGGTAATCATGCCGGTGCAGTTGGCGTTGAGGTCGTACACAATATGAGCGTTTTTGG
Organism: Bacillota bacterium; assembly: GCA_023391955.1. Classification (GTDB taxonomy): domain Bacteria; phylum Bacillota; class Bacilli; order Paenibacillales; family NBRC-103111; genus Paenibacillus_AR. The sequence continues at coordinate 137 of JAEWAA010000404.1, forward strand.
TTTCCAGCTCCCTGCTGATCAGAAGGGCGTTGGTTGGGATCAGATACTCCGGGGTATCGGAGGCAAACACAATCATTTGGATCTGGTCAGGAGAGAGATTGGCATTTTCCAGAGCCCGCTTGGCGGCGATGGTGCCCATGGTAATGGCGGTTTCACCGGGATCGGCGTAATAACGCTCCTCACGGCCCAGATGCTTGTACAGGCTTTCCACATCCTTGCCCACCTTGCGGAAATGCTCAAAAATCACTTCGTTGGTCAGTTTGTTCTGGGGATGGTACGTGCCGACTCCGGAAATTCTAACATTAGAATGCTGCATCAGAATGTCTCCCTCCACGAAATGGTTTTTCTACCTGCTCTTTATGTACTCCCATAACCAGCAATAAGGAAGCTTGGTGCATTATGCTTCTTATGGTTATAACTTAGTATAACAGGCACATCTTGGAAAATAAAACCGATAATAGTCGGCGATTTAGTAATAAAATCGCAGATTATTCGTCTAATTAATGGATTATTAGGAGGTTATCAGAGTAATTTGGCGTTTTTTGGCCGAATTAGACAGTTATACCGTAAGATTCTTATAAGCGGGGTTAATTTATAAGAGAAGGCCCCACTTCGGCTATCCAAATCGGGAGAAATAGTGCATACTAAAAATAAGGTACTAACAATATTGCGGCTTCTATGCCGTTTGGGAGGAATAGGTGTGGAGATCGGGATCAGCACATTTGTGGAGACCACCCCGGATGTGAAAACGGGAGCCTTAAAAAGCCATGCGGAGCGGCTGGCGGAAGTTGTGGAGGAGATGGAGCTGGCGGACCAAGTGGGGCTGGATGTGTACGGCATCGGGGAGCATCACCGCCAGGATTATGCCGCATCGTCGCCCGCTGTGCTGCTGGCTGCCGGAGCGGCGAGGACCAAGCGCATCCGGCTGACTAGTGCGGTTACGGTGCTGTCCTCCGATGACCCGGTGCGGGTGTACCAGGATTTCGCCACCTTGGACGGCATTTCCGGAGGAAGAGCGGAGATTATGGCAGGACGGGGGTCCTTTATCGAGTCCTTCCCGCTGTTCGGCTATAATCTGGCGGATTACGACGAGCTGTTCGAGGAGAAGCTGGAGCTGCTGCTGCAGATTAGCCGGGGCGGCAAAATCAATTGGAGCGGCAAACACCGCCCCGCCATTTCCGGGCTGGAGATATTTCCGCGGGCGGTGCAGAATCCGCTTCCCGTCTGGATCGGAAGCGGCGGCAATCCGGAATCGGTCATCCGTGCAGGTACGCAGGGATTGCCCTTGGTGCTGGCCATTATCGGAGGAAGCCCCTTCCGTTTTGCCCCGCTGGTGAAGCTGTATAAGCAGGCGGCGGCCCAGGCGGGCTTCGATCCCGCCAAGCTGCCCATTGCCTCCCACTCCCACGGCTTCGTTGCCGCGGAGGAGAAGCAAGCTGCCGATTCCTTCTTCCCCTCCACCCAGGCGGCAATGAATGTCATCGGCCGGGAACGGGGCTGGCCCCATTACGACCGGGCGGCGTATGATTATGCCCGCAGTCCGGAGGGGGCGCTATATGTGGGAGACCCGGAGACGGTAGCCCGGAAGATCATCGCCCTGCGCAAGGAAGTGGGCATCACCCGGTTTTTCCTGCATCTGCCCTTGGGCACCATGCCCCATGATGAGGTAATGACTGCCATCGAACTTTTGGGCACCAAGGTGGCGCCCATTGTCCGGGAGGAAATCGCCCGCTGGGAGGCGGAAGGGCAGGGGAACTGAAGCGGACCGGGAGGCGGCTGCGCCTCCTTCTTGGAAACACAAATAACCCCCTCAGCTCCATGCTGCAGGGGGTTATTTGTCCTTGTGGCTAAGCAATGATTTCGTTCCTCCTCACAATCCATACCACTGACATGGCCTGTCAATTCGATGGTCACTTGCTGCCGGCGGCACTTGACTGCCTGAACCGGATAAGGATTGTTTCTTAAATACAACGTGCTCGTTTGCTCCTCCGTTTCTGACGGATTCGGATTCGCCCACCGAAAACTCCATGTCTTGCGCAGATGGCCTGCGTAGGCATTGCACTTGCTTGCTTAACCCTCGGTGCTTGCATCACCCTTCCGGAAGGTTTACGAAAAAATGTCCGCGGCTCCCAACCTTAGGCTTTACTGTTTGTGGAAACAGCCTCTCAGGGGAGAGAGATGCAGCTTTACATCCGCTGCCAGCCCTGCCGCACTCTTTTCCTGTTAGGGATACGTCCCTTACCCGTTTCGCCGTTTGCCGGGTTGGCTTTCATTTCTTTCGCTTCCTTTGTGGTGATGTCTATATCATAAGCCATTCCGGCGGAATTGAAAACCTCGGAAATCCGCCGTTTCCGGCGATAGTTTTGAATTTTCAGTTAATTTCTCACGTATATTCGCTCATCCTTACAATTTCTTAATAAAACGCTTACAAACCGTTGTCCATCCGGATTGCGGTTACCGGACAACCCTCTATGGTAT
>JAEWAA010000432.1 GCA_023391955.1 Bacillota bacterium
GGGCCAATCAATGGCTGGCCATGCAAAAGGATGCCTACACCCGGCAGTACAGCAACAGGGACTATGTGTTCAACCATCCTCTGGATATTCTTCCTGCCGCGGGAGAGCCCCATTATTTGGCCACGGAAATCTCGGGGGATAAGCAATATATCAGCATGCCGGGGCTGTGGCGGAATTATTACGATATTATCGGCTTCCAACGGAATAACAACGGGAAGGAAATCTGGCTCCAGCCCATTATTCTGGAGGAAATGAAGCATAAGCTGACGGAGGCTCTGGTGGTGATGCCGGAGGGATACGGCACTCTAAGCTGCTTCCTAAGCGGGGATGCCCGCCAGAACCGGGAAATCCTCTTCCGGACGGACTTCCCTCTGGAGGTCAGAACCCTTCATCTGACGGATTGTTATGGAGCGGAGGTTACCGTCACGGTGAACGGCCAAACCTGCCCCAGCCAGCGCACCGGAACGGGTTACGCTCGGGAACTGGCAGTGGCTTGGGAAGGGATTGTTGACAGCAGCGGCATCCGAATCGTAGTCTGCGGTGATCCTGGTCCGGCATCTCCTTCACTGCCGGCCAAACCGGCGACCGGAGCAGACGGAGCGAAGCCCTCTGCCCTGCGGGACGCCTACGGTTATATGGAAGCGGAGAGCGCCGATGAAACGGCGGGTGTGACCCTGGTGACTCCTGTAGGAGGCACCTGGTACGTAACCGACTGCCATAATTTCGACTATATCAAGCTGGACAATGTGGAGTTTGGAGAGGTAGGCTCCGCAGCCTTTATTGCCAAGGTCGCCAGTACGGCGGAAGGGTCCAGAATGGAGATTGTTCTGGACAGTGTAGGCGGCCGGGTGGTGGGAGAATGTCCTGTGCCCCATACGGGCGGCCAGGAGCAGTGGAAAACCGTCACCTGTCCCATTGCCCGGACAACAGGCAGGCACCACGTGGTTCTGAAATTCTACGGCAATTCCGAGGATAACCTGCTGAACCTGGATAAATTCAAATTTTTGCAGGATGACGGAAGATTGGACCGGACGGGCTGGACCGCCAGAACCTCCCGGAACGGCCTCAATGCGTACACCCTGTTGGATGGAGACACCTCCACGGCCTGGGGCATTACCTTCCGCTCGGAGGGGGCCCATATTCTGATCGATATGCGGGAGCGGCAATGCTTTAACGGCATTACGCTTCAGCATCAGGCGGAGGAGGGCCCCGGTCATATCGAGGTGTATGTATCCGAGGACGGCACGGACTTCGGGACGGCTGTGGTTTCCGGCCAGGGAGAGGCAGACAGCGCTGGAACCAGGGCGGTTTTCACGGAGCAGACGGCGCGTTATGTGAAGGTGGTTTTCGCAGGCACCGAGGAACTCCGGAAATTGACTGTGTCCGAGTTGAATGTATGGCATTATAACAAAATAGACCAATCATAAAGGGAAAAGGTGGGGCCGGATGAAAAGAGGGACAGCTGGGATTTGTGCGGTTCTGATTGTTGCGGTGATGCTGGCGGGCTGCGGCCCGTGGGCAAAAAACGGCGGAGGCCCCGAAAAGAAGGACATGTTTTATCTTTCCATCGGCGCCCCACTGATCGGGGAGCTGCCTCCGAAGAACAACGAAGTGGAGCAGGCCATCGAGGCCTATACCCATACCGATCTGCAAATCCAGTGGATTCCCTTGTCCGCCTATGATGATAAGCTCCGCCTGATGATCGCTTCCGGCGAAATGCCCAAGCTGATCAAAATCAGCTATTCCCCTACGTACATTGCCACCATGAAGGCGGGGCAGTTCTGGGAGCTGGGCCCGCTTTTGAAGGATTACCCCTCCTTGTCTGCGGTGGACCGGCAATATTACGACAACATCTCGGTGGATGGCAAAATATACGGCATTCCCATCGCCCGGGAGCTGGGCCGTGCGGTGATTCAATACCGCAAGGACTGGCTGGACAAGCTGGGCCTGCAGCTGCCGGTTACCCTGGAGGATTGGTACAAGGTGGTGCGTGCCATGACCTTGGATGATCCCGACGGCAATGGCAAGCAGGACACCTACGGTATGGCCCTGGAGAAAAAGTACAACCAGGATGTCAGTTCTCTCCTGACCCGGATCTCCGTATCCCAGGGCGGCCCCAACAAGTGGCTGGAGCAAAACGGGCGGTTTACGCCGGAATTTATGACGGAGCCTTTTTTGGAAACGATGAAGCTGTTCCGGCGGCTGTATCAGGAAAAGCTGATTAATTCGGATTTTGCCGTGGTGGATACCAACGAAACGGCGCGAATTTACGATTCCGGCCGGGCTGGCATCCAGATTAACGGCGGCAACGCCCAGACCTGGATGGATAAGCTGGGCAAAACCGTTCCGGAGGCGGTGGTGGATGTGGCCCCTCTTCGAGGGCCCGGCGGCATCCGTTTGCCGGGAGAGGCGGGGAATTCCGGATTTTTTGCCCTGCCGAAGGATTCCGTTCAAACGGTGGCGGAGACCAAAAAGATCCTGGAATTTCTGGACAAGCTGCTGGAGCCGCCTATGCAAACGGTGATTTCCAAAGGAGTGGAGAACCGCCATTGGAAGGACACCGGGGAGTTTACGGAGGTGCTGGACCGCACCCTGGACTTGAAGGAAGTAAAGCCTTACCGGGATATGCTGCTTCGCCAGGTGGAGGAGCCGGAATCCGTCAAACCCAGCTCCCAGCCGGAGCTCTACCGCAAAAGCCAGCAGATCAACAAGGATAACCGGGATTATATTGTGGAGAATCCTGCACTCACTCTGGAGTCCGATACCTTTGCCGAGCTGGGCAAGGAGCTGGATACTCTGATCACGGATGCGGAAACAAAATTTATAATGGGTCTGATCGATGAAGCGGGCTGGCAGGCTGAGCTGGGCAAATGGAGGCATGCCGGCGGCGACCGGGTGATCCATGAATACGAGGCGGCCTACAGCAGGCAAAACAGGAAATAAGGTGTCATCTATTATAGTTTGTCGGCTTTGCGGCTCCGCCCTGCATGATGCAGCGGCGGGGCCTTTTTGCCGCTTGCGGCCTTTTTTACATAAGAGGACAGGCTCTTCTATGGTTTTATCATGTGTATGCCTGAGGTTATGACCTGCATATTACCGTGGAATCCGCCGTCGTCGGCAACATGGTTTTGTCAGCCCTATAGCCTGTCATGGCGTCTTCCTTCAAGATGGGGATCAGAACATAAAGAGATCACATAGGAGGTTGCGAAGATGAAACAGGAAATGGCTGCTCCGGCGGGGGCTCCCGGCCTGCAGGCCAAAAAGGGCAAGCTGGGCATCCTGCTGCGGGACATCGTCAGGGACAAATGGCTGTATCTGATGCTGCTCCCCGGCATTATCTACTTTATTGTATTCAAGTATGTGCCTATGTACGGGGTAACCATGGCCTTCCAGGATTACAAGCCCTATACCGGATTTTTGGGCAGTCCGTGGGTCGGTCTTAAACATTTCGAACGTTTTTTCTCGGAGCCGCAGTTCGGCATGCTGTTCCGCAATACCGTCATTCTGGCGGTGTATAATCTGATTTTCTTTTTCCCCATGCCGATTATCCTGTCCCTGATGCTGAATGAGGTGCGGCAGGCTAAATTCAAAAATTTCATCCAAACTCTGGTGTATATTCCCCACTTCGTATCCTGGGTAGTGGTAGTCGGGATTTTCTATATCCTGCTGACCACGGAGAACGGGGTGTTAAATGAGCTTCTCTACCAGATTACCGGGAAGAAAATCGCCTTCCTGCTGGAGGCGGAATGGTTCCGGACCATGATTATTACCCAATCCATCTGGAAAGAGGTTGGCTGGGGCACGGTTATCTTCCTGGCTGCACTGGCCGGCGTGGATCTCCAGCTGTATGAAGCGGCCCGGATCGACGGGGCAGGCCGCTGGCGCCAGCTGTGGCATATTACGCTTCCCGCAATCCACAGCACCATCGTCATCCTGTTTATTCTCCGGCTGGGGAACTACCTGGATTCCGGCTTCGAGCATATCTTCCTCATGCTGACCCCCACCAACCGGGAGGTCGGGGAGGTCTTCGACACCTACGTGTACACCAAGGGCATGACTCAGGCCCAATACAGCTACAGCGCAGCGGTAGGACTGTTCAAATCCGGTGTTGGCCTGGTGCTGGTCCTCGGGTCCAACTGGCTGGCTAAGAAATTCGGCGAGGAGGGGATTTACTAATGCATCATGATAACACACTGGGCAATAAGATCTTCGACATTGTGAATGCGCTGCTCCTGATTCTGATCGCGGCTGTCTGCGTTCTGCCGTTTGTATATGTACTGGCCGTTTCGTTTACCAGCCCGGCGGAGGTGGCCAAGGGCGGGTTGATTCTCTGGCCTAAGGAATGGTCACTGGCGTCCTACCGCTACATCTTCTCCACGGACACTTTGTTCCGGAGCATGCTGGTCTCCATCTATATAACGGTGGTGGGCACCATCATCAACCTGTTCTTTACCTCCCTGATGGCGTATCCCTTGGCCAAAACCCGCTTGCGGGGCCGCCAGCTGATTCTTCTGGGGGTGCTGTTCACCATGCTGTTCGGGGGCGGCATGATCCCCACCTATTTTGTGGTGAAGGGACTGCATCTGACCAACTCCCTGTGGTCCTTGATGATTCCGGGGGCTATCAGCGCCTTCAACCTGATCGTATTGAAGAACTTCTTCCAGCAGATACCCGACGGGCTGGAGGATTCGGGGCGGATCGACGGCTGTACGGATGTGGGTGTGCTGTTCCGCATTGTGCTGCCGTTGTCCCTGCCGGCTATGGCAACCTTCGGGCTGTTTTATGCCGTGGGCCACTGGAACCAATTCTTTAACGCCATTCTGTACATTAACGACAGCCACCTGTACCCCATTCAGGTGCTTCTCCGCCAGATTGTCATCCTGTCCCAAAGCAGCATCGGCGACACCTCCATCGATACCACGGAGATCCAGCCGCTTACCATCCGCATGGCGGTGATCGTGTTTGCGACGGTGCCGATTTTGCTGGTGTATCCGTTCCTGCAGAAGCATTTTGCCAAAGGGGTTATGCTGGGCTCGGTCAAAGGCTGAGGTTGCCCGGCAGCAGAGGATGTCCGCTATGAATATCCGGCCGGCCTGCTTCAAGCGGCGGAACCGGCTGGGTTTCCCATAGAATCAACATTACCAAATACCGGAGGGGTAGAAA